>NZ_LECT01000030.1 GCF_001027925.1 Rhodopirellula islandica
GGAGGTAACGGGTTCCCCGATCAGGACTTTCACCTGACAATTCAATCGCCTTTGCAGGCGCACTAGAACAGTTGTCCCCAACTGTTCCGTCGGGCAACCCTCAGCCGCCAAGCCCCGTCGCCTCATCAAGTTCACTGCCAGGCGTTCGCGTCACGCTGCTCGACGAATCCACCCTGGCACGCAAACAGTTGAGGACAACTGTTCTACTCTGCCCGAGCTTCGCTCGTGGGATTCAGGCCGCCAGCGATCAACCTCGATTTTTGGGAACCACGCAGGACGCGAAGAGCACGAACGGGTGTTGCCGTCGCGGTGTAGGCCGGACCCAGCGAAGCGCCGTTCCGGCAATCCAAAGTTGTTTCTCGCCGCATCGCTCGCGCGTTGCCGGTCCGGCATTCCATGACATCAGAGTAGAACAGTTGTCCCCAACTGTTCCGTCGGGCAATTCTCAGCCGCCAAGCCCGGTTGCCTCATCAAGTCCACTGCCAGGCGTTCGCGTCACGCTGCTCGACGAATCCACCCTGGCACGCAAACAGTTGAGGACAACTGTTCTACTCTGTCCCGAGCTTCGCTCGTGGGATACAGGCAGCCAGCGGTCGGGCAGGAATTTGTCCAGGCATCCAGCTTGGATGCCTGGCGCTCAAGACCATACAGCTAGCCAATCAGGTTGAGCGCATGCGCAGCACCCGCGTTCACCTGCTGCCAGCTTCTTGGCATGAGACAAAACTGATCCGGCCCAGTGGTCAATCTCGTGAGACTGGCACTGACGTTCAAACAGGTTGCGAAGTTCGGCCAGTCGCCGTTGCATCTCGGACGTGCCCACATCCCTGATGTTGCCGACGCTGAATCGTTTGTCGCCGACTTCCGGTCGCAAGTTGCCTCGGCGGTCTGGATTGGAAAGACGTCCTCGGTTGGTTCGCTTGGTCGTCTGTGCAGGCTCCTCAGAGAGTTTTGAGAGTTGGTTATTGGCCTGCGTAGTGGGTGTCCGTTCGATGGAGCGAAATCCGACACTCCACTCCATCACCACATTTGGGCCGAAAGCGTAAAACGCCGTGAATCGTTGGTGTGAACGAAGATCGGCGCACGAAAAAAGCCGCTTGTGAAATCACAAGCGGCTTTTGAGTGGAGGATAACGGACTTGAACCGATGACCTACGCGCTGCCAGCGCGTCGCTCTCCCAACTGAGCTAATCCCCCGGGTGAAGACGCAGATTATCGACTTGATTCGCGTTGCGTCAAGCCCGTCAGAACCTGGTTTCGACGATTCTTTGCAGTTCTTTGGGAGGCCGACGCCCCCCACTGCTGCCAGGCACGGGGATCTCGCTGAGAAGCGATCCCTCCGCCTGCTCGCCTCACAGCGACGGCCAAATCAACACGCTCGCCAAATTGTGATGCTGGTCCGTCCACAAGGGAGCGGACTCCACCACCGATGAATCGGGCTTCTGAGCCACCGACAGAAAATCGGATTCCCAGAATGATTCGCCGCGGTCCGCGGCGATGACCCAACGCGATGGCCGCGTGTAAACCTGGTCTCGATGATTGTTTTGAATCAACCGGCTTGGCAACCCAATCGCTTGGGTCAATCGATGCGTCAACGGCACCAAGTCCAAGTGATTGTTCGACACGTGGACGGCCAACACGCCGTTCTCCGCCAAGCGTTCGCGGTAGAGCTGCATCGCTTCCAGCGTCAACAGGTGAGCCGGGATCGCGTCGCTGCTGAATGCATCCAGGATCAGCAAATCGAACTGCTTGTCAGTGTGCCTTTCCAACAACAATCGCCCGTCGCCCAAGTGATGCTCAATCGTGGCAGGGCAATCGCTGAGGAATGTGAAGTGTTCTTCGGCGATCGCCAAGACATCGGGATTGATTTCGTACATGTCCATCGAGTCGCCTTCTCGCCCGTAGGCCGCCAGCACGCCGCATCCCAAACCAATCACCCCAATTCGCATCTCGGGCGACTCGGCCTGCATCGCGTGGATCAGTCGCCCCACACCGCTACTGTGACCAAAGTAGGATGTCGGTGTCATCCGCTCGGGACCGTGCAACTGAATGCCGTGAACCGTGTTGCCATGGACCAACTGAATGCGTTCGGCATCATTTTCAACCCGGAGCACGCCAAAGAAGTTGCGACGCTGGTCGATCGTATCCGTGCGGTTGGTCATGGTCGTGACCACTGCGGTGAAACCAATGATCGCCACGATCAACCCGGTGATTCCCTTGGACATCTTCCAGTCGCAGGTCATGGTCAACCAAGAGCGAGAGGCCAAGAACGTGATCGCAACCACACCAATCGACAACGACATGGCGATCGGAAGTTCGCGGTAGTCTTGAAAGACCAGCGGACAAATCAGAGCCACCAAGATCCCGCCCATGGCACCGCCAAGCGAGATCAAAGCGTAATACTGCGTCAATCGCTGGGTGGCAGGTTTCCGAGCAGCGGTCTCACCGTGGCACAGCAGGCAAACGCCGAACAAAACCACCAAGTAAGAAAGTGCTTCCACGGGCATTTGCCATCCGCCGGGGAACCAACCTTTCAGTTGGATCGCGACAAACGCCAGACCGGTGAACGCTGAAATGAGCTTGGGTCGGTACCAGGTCGGAGAATCAAAGCTGATGATGAAACTCAGCAAATACAAGCTCAGTGGCAACACCCACAAAAATGGCATCACCGCGATGTCTTGGCAAACGTGACTCGTCACCACCAACAACATCACCGAAGCAAGAGCAGGCAATCCGACCCAGACACTCCAATCCGCCAAACGCAGTTTGGCAGAGACCGATTCAGTCGCGACCACGGTTTCGTTGGACGCTTCCGAGTGACTTTTCCGTCGGCGAAGCAGACTGATCGCCAACCAACCGTCCACGATGACAAACGCGTAGAACGCCAGCGACCAAAAAACGGATTGCTGTTCGATCGACAACAGCGGCTCAACGACAAAGGGATAGCTCAGCAACGCCACCAACGACCCAGCGTTGGACAGGGCGTAAAGCCGATAGACGGAATTGGATTGATTCTCGTAGCTCAACCACGCTTGAACCAACGGCCCGGTACTGGAAAGGACGAAGTACGGCAACGCAACGTGTGCGGTCAGCAGCCACAGCAAGGCCCACGTGGGGTCTTCCGTTCCGACGGGTTTCCAAGCGTCCGAAGGTGCAATCGGCAACGACCATGCCGCTGCACACAACAGCACCAGGTGCACGACACCTTGCATCGCCGGAGGAAGAAATCGTCTCAAACAGTGAGCGTATAAATATCCGGCGAACAACAAGACTTGGAAGAACAACAAACACGTTGTCCAAACCGCGGGTGTGCCACCGAACCATGGCAACACACATTTGCTGATCACAGGCTGAACCTGGAAGACCAAGAAAGCCCCCAACAACGTCGCTCCCGCAAAGACGAACCACGACGTGGTTTGCTTGGAAACGGTGGCTGAAGAAGAGGTGGAACCCGAAACATCCGAGGTGCACGACGGCATGCGTTCATCTCATCAAAGTACTCGCAATGCGGCCTCGCCCCCGCGACGTGGTTCCGCCCAAAAGGTTACCCCATGTTGCGTGACCAGGCGTCAGAGAGAACGCAATCGGTGCCCCCTTCCGAGTTTCCGTGAGCGGTCCACCAAGGAAATCCGCTACAAACGAAACAGCCGGCACTCGGGTCCCCTCTCAGACACGCAAAACGCCTCCCAGGTCAAAACCCAGGAGGCGTCAGCGAATTCCATTGTGAGCGTTTCCGTCTTGCCAGTGATCAGTTCAAGCCTGGATTGGCATCCCGGACGGCGTGATCCATGACTTCGATCGCTGCGTCGGTGTAGCGTTCGTACTCGTTCCAGAAATGATCCATCGCGGCTTCATCAGCGAAGAAGAACATCCGTTGGTGCACAGGGTCTTTCATTCCGAACTGACGCTTGCCAGGAACAATCACGCGTTCTTCAAAGAAACGAACCACATCGATTTCGTTCAGAACCGGTGTGTAGGGAACCGGGTCCGCCAAAAAGGTCTTCATCTTGGCTTCGCTTGCAAACAAGTACAGCTTGCCCAGGTGAACGACACCAAACTTTGGATTGCCTTCAATCCATTCATCTTCATTGATGACCGTCACGGAGCAGAAACCTTCCATGGCCAGTTTGGGTTGTTCGGTTCCAAACGCAGGCGTCTTTGTCTCGGTTTTGGTCATCGTCTGAGCCGGCATTCCAAGCGACATGCCATCGGTGCGAGCGCCAGCCAATTGAGCGGTCGCGCCGCTGGCAAATTGGCTATTCGGTGATGGCAATTCGCTGCCGGATGCCACATGCGGATTCTGCTGAGTGCGAGGGGGTATGCTCGCGACCGCAGTTTTTGCTTGAGCCGGCGCGGTTGCCGATGGCTGAGCATTGGATGCCAACATCGTTTGCGGTGCATTGGCCGCTGGCGAGACGGGCGCGGCAGGCATTTTGCTGGACGCTTGACCCAGCATTGCAACGTAACGCGTTGGATCTTGCGGGCTGACCGAACTGCCCAAGTGCTTGCCGGTTGGCGTGATCATCACGTCCGTCGGGAACTTGGTGACGCCAAACATCTTGGCCAGTTCCGGTGATTTGCCAGCATGAATTTTGACGGGCACAAACTGTTGCTCGACCGCGGAACCGACCTGAGGGCTCTGAAACGCCCCCGCTTCCAAGCGATCGCACCAGACACAATTGTCGCTGGTGAAGTGCAGTAGCAAAGCTTTGCCGGACTGCTGAGCTTCCGCTTGAGCCGTGGTCAGATCTTTTCGCCAAGCGATCTCTGCCTGAGCCATCCCGGAGAAGATCGTGGTCAACCCGAGCAAGCCCATCGCTGGCAAAACCCGCGTCCATCGCGAGGTCGCAGTCGAAGAACAAATTCGCGGTGGTTTGGAGGACAAACGCATCGGACAAAATCCTTTTTGTCTTTCTCAAAGAGAGCCAGAATCAGCTCAGGTGTGCCGGTATCGGTGGTATCGGTCGCGCCAACCTTGACGCTTGAGCGGAACCTACGAAGTTTTCCGCGGTCGCCGCCACACCAATGGAGGGTGTTTCGCAATCAGCCAGTTGCTCTTCCAGCGAGCAGTTTCACGCTGCGAAGGAAGCCCTGCCTGATCGAGTCCCGGCAATGAACAGGGAAACAGGGTTCCCGCGGAACGCCTTGCATTCCCGGGAGAGAACAGGATGACGATGTCGACAATCGATCCGCCATCCCCGTCAGCAAAGGCTTCACCCTGCCCAGGTCCTGATCCGGCAGGCAGGAGTCATTTTGCCATTTGAAATACGATGGCGAACGCCACTGTTCCCACGTGCGACCGGGGCGAATGCCCAAACGGCTCACATGGCCATTCCCGATCGTTCCTTAGAGCTTTGGCACGGGCCGCTTGGGCGCTCTTTTGATCATCCGCTTTTGATCGTCGCGTGGCGGTGGATTGTTGTTCCCGTTGTTGCCACCATTGCGACGCGGCGGAGCCAAATCAGTGAACGTTTCGGTCCACATCCAGCCAATTGGAACCTCCAGTTCTTTTTCAGCCAGCATGGCCCAGGGCGTGCCTTCGTGCTCCGCAGCCACACGTTCCAAGAACTCCCGCGCGGTTTCCGCCTCGCGTTGCCACTTGCTCCCCACCGAGATCTCATCGGCAGGCTTCAACACCCAGGTGTTGTTCTTGGGATCATCGAAAGGCATCCCGCGTTTCGCCTTGGCGAGAATCGCGTTGTAAGTTTCGGTGCGGACCTTTTGAGCCAACACTCGGCCATAAGCCAAGTCAAAACCAGCCCTCCAACGAAGACTTTCTTCTTTGTCCCGATCCTTGACGCCTTGTTCCAAAGTGGCGGCCAACTGGATCAACACCGGTTCCAACTTCGCAGCGTCTTGCTGCGCAGTCGTCAACGCTTGGGCCAGTCCCGCTTCGTCGCGTTTCACGAACCGGGTTTGTGGGCGTTGGATCCCACTGACATTTTTAATTTGTGCGGCCGCGATCAATGCCTGACGGAGCGGGCTTCGCTTGACCGCTTTGACATAGTCCTGCGGCGACAAGTAATCGGGGCGATAACGAGCCATCGCGGTCGGATCAAAGAACGCACGCAGATCCGCGGTGAACGCGTCGATCTCGCCCCGTCGAACCTCTCGCGAAACATTGCGATTGGGGTGAACGGTGAAGTAAATCCCACCCGTCTCGTAACACAGACGCGTCAAACCATAGGGTCCAAAACCACTGTCAATCACCGGTTCCTGCTCGAAGTCCCCCGTGAAGCTCAACTGAACTCGTTCCGGCAGAAAGGTTTCTGGCCCTTGATCGACTTGCGCCCACTGAGGCGTTTGGTCGTAATCAGGATCCGGGTCAACGTACTTGACCAAGGTGTGTTCGCGACCAAATGGAGCGGGCACACCGACCACGTAGACGGGGATGCCCCACTTTCGACACGACGTGATGGAAGATTCCAGCAAGTGGGCGTCATCTCCACGCTCATCCGTGACCACCACAAACATCACATTGCGTTGTGGACCACGAGTCCCCGCGTTGCGGCGCAGCGAACTGTATTGCTTGGCGGCAGATTCGATGGCCGTGAAGACCCGTTCCGTTCCCGAGTTATCAACCGGAATGTCAGCAACGGTCTGCTTGATCAACTCCAAGTCGGCAGTGGGTTCCTCGGTGAACAGTTGCACCTTTTCACCAAACCCTATGATGGACGTGAGCACACGGGATCCGGATGAATCATTGGGGTCTTCGCCAGCAGTCTTGGAATCCAATTGCTCGCGAAGCATGCCGAGCTCTTCATAAATCCGATCGAACCGGTCGCGAATGTCTTGGCGTTGTCGAGTCAGCGACCCACTTTGGTCGAACAACCAAACGATCAGCGTCGGGCGTTCTTCCGCGGCCTGCATGACCTCGAACGTGATTTGGTCCACGGCTCCGGAGGCCCCCGCGGTCCCTTGTCCGACACGACCTTTCTGGTCGACCAACCGATCTTGGGGCGCCACCGGTTGGCTGAACATTTTGTTGACCATGATTTCGCCCAAATCGGTGGGCTCCAAGTCGACTGGGCTGACCATGTTGGCGATTTGGGCGAAGGTCGCTGCCGACGCCTCTGCCATGTCAAACTCAGCCAGAGCGTCCGAACCGATCTCGACCTGAGGTTGATCGCTGACCACGATTTCCTCGATCAAGTCCACCGTCTCTTCGTATTCAGGCGGCGGTGCGATCATCACCACGGCCTCGTCGTCGACTGGATTTTGCAACTGGACCAACGCCAACGACAAAATCACGATCAGGTGCACCAGCATGGTGCCGACCATCGCAACCGTCTCGTCTGCATCCCAGAACGATTCCTCTTCCCATTGGTCAAGCGAATCCCCCGTCTCGTAGGGGTGAACCGCACTGGCCTCCTCCGTCGCGGCGTGAGACCGCGAGCTCGTGGGCAATGCTTTCTTGATCGATTGAAGAAACGATGAGTCGCTCATGAAATCCGATTTTCAGAGGTTTGCGTTCACAAAGCCGGGCGATGGGGATTGCAAACCAGCGATCATGGGCGAAGATTTGCGATTCCAGATTGCTCCGGATACTCTTTCAAACGTTTTTTGCGACGATTTGAACCCTTTGATTGTAATCGAAAGTCCGATTCACATTCTTCCCTGTGCAATTCGAAACGTCGTTGACTTGAGGATCAGGCCGATTGAATGGAACAAACAAACGAATCATCAGGACGCCTGATCGCCATCGGAGACATCCACGGCTGCAACGCCGCTTTGCAAGCGGTCCTGGCCGCGATCAATCCTCAACCCAATGACATTTTAGTCACCCTTGGTGACGTCGTTGACCGCGGCCCCGACTCCAAAGGGGCGGTCGACACCCTCCTGCAGTGCGGCCAACAAACCCAGCTGGTTGCTCTGCAAGGCAATCACGAGGAAATGATGCTGAATGTGCTTCGCGGCAGCGAATCGCACCACAGTTGGTTGCGGTACGGTGGGGTCGAGACGCTGGACAGCTACGGATTCGACGGGGGGTTGGACTTCCTTCCCGAAGCTCACCGAGCCTTCTTTGAGTCGTTGGGCGATTACTTCGTCTACGAAGATTATTTCTTCACGCATGCGGCGTACGATCCCGCACTGCCGCTCGAAGAGCAGACCGTCGAAATGCTTCGCTGGCACTCGCTGCGACAAGGTGTTCCGGAACCACACCACAGCGGCAAAACAGCCTTTGTGGGTCACACAGCCAACCACGAAGGTCAAATCCTCGATGTCGGCCACTTGGTGTGCCTCGACACTCACTGCTACGGCGGTGGTTGCTTGACCGCGATGGATGTCCGAACGCGACAAACCTGGCAAGCCAATCAGGACGGCGTCCTCCTGTCCTGACGGTCTGCTTGGAAATTTCTCGTCGAGCCTAAAACGCAGAAGGCGCCACGACCGCTGGTGCGGGAGTCGATGGCTGCGGAGCTGGCGCGACGCTAGGGACCGAAGTCGTCAGACTGGCCGCTGGCACGGTCGCCCCTGGGTACATGTACACCTGCAGCGACACCGTTTGGTTGGCGACGTCCATCACCGGTGGTGCCATCCATGCGTCAGGAAACGACGTGGTTCCGAGCTCAGTGTCCAAACTCGCGACCGGCAAAGCTCCGTTGGCGCGCGCCAAGGCGACATTGCGATGGATCAACCCTTCCGCCACCAAGCGACCTTCCACTTGCTGACGAACATTGGCAGAACGCACGTTGGATCGGCGATGCGATCGGACAATGCTGATCGCGGCGAGCGACAGAACCGCCATCGCGAGAAAGCTCAAAACCACCGCCGACCCACTGCGAGGCAGGCCAGGACGAGACTCATGAGCGACGCAAGACTTTCGAATCGCTCCCCGCTTCCGCGGTTGGTTGGAATGCAATGCTGTGTTCATAGTTGCGGCGACAAACAAAGGACAGTGGTCATCTCGGCAGTGCGGTGATCAGGACGCAGTTCCGCAGCACGGTCGTCAGAGGCTTGCAATTGCATCGACAACTGAATCCCAGCCAGTCGACCATCCACAAGGATTTCGTTCATGGCAAAGGAACCAACCGAACTTTCCAAGCAAACAGTCTCGCCTAGCAAAGGGTCGACCATCACCAAGGAACGGTTCTCGCCATCCGGCGCCCGCCGAACTTCAAAACGAATCCGTCGTGTGTTCAGTCCGTCGCTGACGACGACATCACTTGAGCGAACCGACGTGATGGTCTGGCCCGAATTGGACATGTCTCTCAACCGTCCCGACACAAAACGCAACGCTTTGCGCCCCTGAGCTGAGACGCCCTCATGGCCGAGTGAAATGGCGGTGACACGCGCCGAACCACGCATCATGCCAACCATACTGGTCGCCAGGGTACCAACGATCACGACACAGGCGATCGTTTCGATCAGGCTCACGCCCTTTCGACGCGAACGCGTTTTGGATGAAGAAAAACGGCGGTGCCTGTTCATGGTTGACTCCACTGTGTCCGCAATGACTGGCTCAGTTCGCCCGCGTCGAGGGAACTGTTGTTGTTCCCATCTTCCCAGACCACCACATTGAGCGTGACCAAATTCAGCACCAAGGAATCTTGGATCGAAACCTGCGATCGCATCGATCTGGTTTCATTGCCCGTCACGATTGCCTCCAAGGTGCCTCGTGTGCTGGCAAATTGAGTGGGGTCACAAAGATCAACCTTGGTTTGTTCCATCAAACGCTCGGCCTCGAACAACAATTGGTCCTGCCGATCCATACGCTGGAGCAATTGACTGGACTGCCCCATCAAACTCAACGCCGGGATCAAAACCAACGAGAGCAAAGCGGCTCCCACGGCAACATCGATCAACGTCGCTCCACGTCGAAGCGTTCTACAACGGCTTCGAGGCGATGTCGTCAGCGAAGTAGTCAAACCGCTCATGGTGATGCATTTTGATAGATGTTTCCGGACGCCGCCTGGACATAGACGTCGATGGATTCGGAGTCCCGATAAACCTTCAGTTCCAAATCACGATTTGCAATTCCAGTGGGATCAAAGACGATGCTGGATGCATTCGCCCGAACACTGACATCCGGATGCAATTCGATGGGGTCCGTCATCCAAGTGGATGCGCCCGGCAAAGCCGCGGGCCCGAAAGCGTCCGCCCCGTCGCTGTAAATTCCTGGTGTGGCCACCATGTCGACCACGGTTCGCGTCTCACCATCTTCGTTTCGCACGGATTTCCATCGAACCGTCACGGAACATCGACGAGCCAAAGCGGTCTCCCGAGCGAGTCGCAAGGAACGCAACACGACATCGGAGTCCTGACGCACCGTCGTACGCTGCGAAAACAACTGGCCAACACGCGGTGCCGCCAGCATCGAAGCACTCAAAACCATCAGCACCAACAACGCTTCGACCAAAGTCACGGCAGCACGACGTCGAGCGTCCCGCCTGGTGCACGATGGACAGAAGCGAGGTGGAGAATGAATCATGATGGAACTAGTTCGTCACAGTCTTGCTGAACGTTCCAGTTGCGGCGTCATAAGGATACTGACGCAACTTGTTGTAACGAGCCTTCGAGGCAGTGTCGTCGGATTTGATATAGTTTTCGCGAACCAAGTAGTCGATGCTACGTGGGTACGAACCAATTTCGAGGTAATAAGTTTGGGCCATCGCGTTGAGCGATGCGATGTCTTGTTCAGCCAACTTGTCTTCACTCTTCGCACGCATCGGAGCAACGGTGGCAACCGTGGCTGCAGCAACGACGGCGAGAATCACAACAGCAGCGATCACTTCCAACAACGAGAAGCCAGATTTTTTAGTATGTTTCATTTCGAGAGACTTGGTCTGAATGAGGAGAATTGGAAGACGGATGTCCTCACGGACAGAACCCGAGAAATGATCCGAGAGTCGTGATCACCTCCACTCAAACCTAGGTCAGAAATCAGGTAGTGGACGGAAATCGACCGAAAAGATGCCCCGATTCTTTCTACTGCCCTGATTTGCGGCTCGAAATCGAGTCGTGACGTCGCACACGTTGGACGTCGCCGCTGTTGCAAGCCAGCAACCCGTCGTCAGTGCGAAGCAAAAGGCTGCCATCCGCCTGCAGGCCTTCGCAAACACCCTGGACGAATTTCCCGGCAATGCGGCATGCAACGGTTGTGCCGCGCAATACATTGCGGTCTTCGAAACGCTGCAACAGATCCTGCGGCTGACGCTTCGCCTCCTCGATCACTTCCACCAGATGAGGAGCGAGGGTATCCAAGAATTGATCCTTGGAGATCAATCGGCCGGTCGCCTCCGCAATCGAAGTCGGCAAAACCGCACCTTCTTCGACTTGCTCCAACGTGGGGTGCTGCCGCAGATTGCACCCGATCCCGATCGCAAACCAAGACTCTTCATCACCCGCCGGATCGCCATGCCGTTCAATCAGAATCCCGGCGACCTTGCGTTCATTCATCCAAGCGTCGTTGGGCCACTTCAACTGAACCGATGTCGGGCCAGCCACCATCTCGATCGCCTCGGCCAAAGCGACGCCGACCGCGAGAGACAACAACTCCGGTGAGGCTTTTGCAATCAACGTGCATGCCAGCCCATCCTCCGCAGCGAACCAGGACTTCCCATGGCGACCACGTCCGGCCGTCTGCTGCTCCGCAACCACCAACTTGGGCAGCTCTTGCTGAAGTTGCAACGCGTTCGCCTGACGCAGCCAATTCAATGCCCACGAGTTCGTCGAATCAACGGTTGGCAAACGAACAATCGACGAAATCACTGAATCGCTTCGGCCAACAACTGCCTCTTCTTTTCAACTTCGCTGAGTTCGCCGGCCACAGCCGCGTAGGACTGCTCCGCCTGCTCAGCAGAAACTCGGGCGGCCTGAACCATCTTTTCCGTCTCCGCTCGCTTCGCCTGCATCCCAGCCAGTTCGCCTTGCTGAGCTTTCAGAGTTTCGGCCAGCGCCGCTTCGTCCTGCTTGGTTTGCACGACCAATCGACGCTGCTGGGCAATCGCAGTGAGCTGTGCGGCCAGCGACGCTTCCAAATCAGCCGCTTGAACCAATGCGGCGTCGTCGGGTGCGTCGCCTAAACCGACCCGTGATGCAATGACCGAATCGTGTGCATCACGCGACTTGGAAACCAACGCGGGCAACCCCATGATCGCCTGCTCTCGCTGCGTCTTCTTCTGGGCGATGGCCGTTTGGCTCTGGGCGATCGCTTCATTCTGCTGCTTGATCTTGGCATCCATCTCCACCAAGGACTTTTGAGCGGCTTGCAAGCTGGCCGTCATCGCATCCCGTTTCGCTTGCAATGGTGTCAACTTGACTTGAATCGACGCCAGAGTCTGCTCGACGGCACCGATGCGATCTTTCGCCGGGGGTGGATTGGCCGCCAACTCTTCGATCTGCTTCGGGTCTGCGACGGCCGACATCCGGACCATTCCAGTCCAATCACCGTAAATCATCTTGGAGCTGTCATGCGTGATCGCAACCTCCAAAACCGCTTCCGAGGTGGCGGGGGTTTCCGCGATCTGTTTGCCACTGGCATCCCACAGACGCACTTTGCGATCCTTGCTGGCAGTGACGAGTTGCCCCTTGTGGTCAAACTGAACTGCCGTCACCCCGCCGCTTCCCGCATTGATGGAGCGAATGGCTTTTCCTGAGTTCATATCCCACAACTTGACCGTGCCGTCTTCACTCGCACTGGCCAAGACATTGGAATCATCCCGCCACGCGATCGCGCGAATGGCTCCTTTGTGCCCTGCCAAATCGAGATACTGCCGGCCCGTGTCGGCTTCCCAGACAATCAGGCCACCGCTTCGGTCCCCCGACGCGATCAGGACGCCGTCCGGACTGTAGGCGACCGAATAGATCCAATCGGTGTGTTTCTTGATGTCAAACAACTGGGTGCCATCGGTCGCGTCGTAGATCCGCAGCATTCGCTGTGGCCCCCCCAGCGCGATTCGCGTCATGGTGTCGTTCACGTCGGCATCAAACACGGTGTCCAATTCATCGCCCACTTGAGCGACACGTTCGCCCGTTTTGATGCTGTAGACAGCAGCGATTCCTTGGACGCTGTGCTCTCCACCGCCAGCGATCAAATATTGACCATCGCGACTGAACCGAATCGATTGTGGAATGCCTTCCTCAAAAGGCAGCACACCCAACAATTCAGCCGTCTCCGTGTGATACAGCGAAATTTGCTTTTGACCGGCGAGAGCCACCAAGGGTGCCCAAGGACTGGCGCCAATCGCAGTGGTCGCTGCGGCCCGCTGCGTCACCACGGGAACGCGTTGCGGCAAAGCCTCCGGCATGGGCGGAGGACCTTCCGGACGTCCGCTCGTGGAGGCCACAAATGCCAACGCGTTTTTCTTCTTTGCTTTCGCCTTGGACCCAGAATTTTCCAGAATGCCGCCTTCGATCCATGACCGGATCACCTGCAATTGCTCAGCAGGAAGTTTCGGTTGGCTGGGAGGCATCACCGGGGTGTCATCGTGATTGACCAATTGCCAAAGCCGGCTGGTTTCGGCATCGCCATCGTCATAGACAATCTCCCCGCTGCCGCCGCCTTCCATCATTGCACCGTAAGAATCCATCGCCAAACCACCGCGTTTATCGCTTTGGCTGTGACAGTTCAAACAGTGCTGACGAAGGATCGGTTTGACATGGTCTTCGAAGGTCACCTTCGCTGGTTCGTCGGTTGACTTGGCATCTGCCGCGAACACGCCAGCAGACGAACCAACCCATAGAACACTTGCCAGCGACAAGGCCACGTTTCCGAACCGTGTTGAACGCGTTCGCTTCATTGGAAGATGCAACATCATGAGATTGACTGATTGGGAATGAAAGCGGGATCAGTGGTTGAAGACGAATTCGCGGCCGTTCAAGACCGCCCAAAAAACGTCTTCCATGACCGCCTGAGGCTTCGCCCCTTCTTCGGCGAGCAACGTCTTGACCGATTCGCGTTCCTCTGGCGATGGATCGCGACTGAGAGCTCGGCGATAGATGCGATCAAGGACCGCAATCGGTTCCAGCTTCTCATCGTTCATCCAACGTTTGATCAGTCCACCACCCACAATTTTATTGTGCACGGAACTGCCGTTGAGCAGGTGCAATGCCTGCGACAACGATGGATCGGTCGTGGCTTCGCAATCACACACGGTTGCTCGAGCCGAACGGCCAAAGGTCGTCAAGAAGTAGTTCGAGGTGGCACCATCCGAGATTTGCACCGCACGACTTCCGAGCGGCAAACCGCTGAACTTCTCAGGGCTTTCGGTCACCTGACAGATGCAATCCAACAGGCTCTCCGCAGGCACACGGCGAATCGTTGCGTGGGCGTAATTTCGCGAATCGTGACCATTGGACTCGTTCGTTTTCGCACTGCGTCCATAAGCACGGCTGGTGCAAATGTCCCGCACAAGTTTGCGAAAGTCGTAGTTGTACTCGACCAATTTCTCGCCCATCTCGTCGAACAACTCCGGGTTGCTCGGCGGGTTGCTGACCCGAATGTCATCGACCGGATCGACCAAGCCTGACCCCATGAAGTGGGCCCACACTCGGTTGGCGATGCTGGTCGAGAAAAACGGGTTGTCGCCAGCGACCAACCAATCCGCCAAGACTTCACGGCGGTCTTTTCCCTTCGTGTCCGGTGCGTCACCGCCCAGGAACTTGGGAGCGACGTTTTGATTCGTCACCGGATGCTTGGTTTCGCCGCTGAACCGGTTGTAAACGATCCGTTCACGGTAATCCTCGGCTTGCTTGCGTCCGACTTGACTGAAGAAAGCCGTGAACCCGTAGTAGTCGTCCATCGTCCAACGGTCGAATGGATGGTTGTGACACTGGGCACACTGAGTGCGAATCCCCATGAAGACCTGAGCCACGTTTTCGGCTGTCTTCAGTGTGTCGCGTTCGATCTCGTAAAAGTTCGTCGCAGGTTCCCCAAACGTCCCACCGGTGCTGGTGAGCAGATCATGAACCATCTCGTTGACTGGCACATTGCGAGCAAATTGATCCGTCAACCAGCTGGCATACAGCATGGCTGATTTCTTGCTGACTTGGTTGGTGCTCTTGATCATCAGCAACTGAGCAAATTTCATCGCCCAAATTTCGCTGAACTCTTTTCGCTCCAACAAGCGATCAATCAACGCCTCCCGTTTGTCCGGAGCCACATCGTTGACAAACAAGTTCAACTCTTCTTCCGTGGGCAACAATCCGGTGATATCGATCGTTGCACGTCGAATGAATTCCGCGTCCGTGCATTGACCACTCGGCACCAAACGCAATTGCTGCAACTTTTTGTCGACCAACTCATCCACGTAGCTGCTTGGCTGAGGTTCCGGCACGGTGTATTGCAAATCCGTTGGCAGAGTCAGGATCTGCGACCCAACGGTGTGCGTGTCGAAACGAGCCATCACAAAGGCTTCGCCCCTGGCACCTGCGGTCGCCAAACCATTCTGGTCCATCGCAGCAACCGAGGCGTCGTTGGTTGAAAAAGTTGCCAAACGACTCAAATCACGAGTGTTTCCATCGGCGTAAGTGGCAACCGCGACGAAACGCTGAGTCGCCCCCGTTCCTTCCAAAACCGCTTGCGGAGGATAAATCGAAACGGAGGTGACCGCGGGTGGCAACGCATCGGCGGGATCACTGGGTGCGCCAGCTTCCAACCAACGGTGAAGGGTCTCGTAATAGTCCGAGTCAACGTCGAACAACTTCCCGCCGGTGTGCGGGACTGAGCCGACGGACTTCTTCAACAGAAGACTTTCCGACGGCACTGCCAAGTTGATTCGGCGGACGCCAATTTCACGAGTGATTCGTTGGTAGTCACCGTTGGGATCAAAACCAAACAGACTGAGATTGAAACCGTCTTTCCCACGGGCAGCTCCGTGGCACGAGCCGGTGTTGCAACCTGAACGCGTCAATGTCGGCATCACGTCCTTGATGAAACTCACGGGTGACCGGGTGGCCGCCTGAGCAACCTTGACCTTGATGTCAACGCTGGTGCCGCTGAACCGTCCACTCAAGGTGGTTTCGCCATCGGCGAGCGGACGCAGCAGATGCCCGTCGATCTTCGCGAGTTTGTCATCCCCCAACGTCCAACGGACTTTGTCGGTGATGTCTTCCGTCACTCCATCTTCGCGACGCATGACCGCGACGAAGGACTGAAAATCACCAGCCGTGGTCAACGAGATCTCAGGCGGATAGACCGCCAGATCCACCTTGGGCAACTCACCCGGCTTTGTCTTGATCGCTTCGGGGGAAGCGGCAGAGACCGAACTGACCGAGACCACCGCGATCGCAATCGCAGCCAGCCCCAATGAGTGAACAGTCAATCGATGGAAGGACCGGTTCATTTCGACTCCTTTTGCTGGCGTAGTTGCTCCAAGCGACTGAGTGGCTTGGCGGCGGGCTTCGGTTTGGGTTTCGCTTCGGGCTTCTTTTCAGCGGGCGGATCCTGTTTGACCGGCAAAGGTTTGTCGATCCGAATTTCGCCCGTGCCGTCCGTTTGCATCATCGTTTCGCCTTCGCGAGTGATCAGTGTCTGAACGACCATTGTCTTGTGGGTGCCCGGCTTTGCATCCGGTGCAACTTTCAGCAGAAACTGAACCGACTCCGATCCAAGCTCCACCTTCTTCTGTGGTTCGTCGCAAGTGACCCCGTTCGGGATCCCGACCAAGCGAACTTCGATGTCGCCCTCAATGTCCCGGCGCTTGGTCATTCCAATCGCAAGAATCGCTTCCGCTCCTTGCTCAGCCGCAGACTTGGGAAACGCAAAGTCGAACACGGGCTCTTCGACGTCCAGCATAATCGGCGCGGTCGACATCGTTGCCGTTCCGCGATTGGTTCCGTAGCTGACCTGCATCACCATCGGCCAAGATCCGATGGCCGCACTCCCGTTGGCCGTGATTGGAATGATCACTTCACTCTGGCCCTTTTCAATCCGCTTGCTGTTGTTCACACCAATCCCAGGCGGGTTGTAAAGCGTTCGGAACGAAACCGTTCCTTCAAAGCCTTCATCACGTTTGATTCGAACCAACAAATCTTTGCTGCCACGGCGAAGAATGGGAGTCTTCGGTTGCACCACTTCCACACTGAATGGCATCGCTTCGCAAACCGCCAAAGCAGCCTTTTCGGTTTCGTAACCGAGCATCTCACGACGGTTTTGGCCCAACACAACCTTGTGGTGTTGTTGGAAATCGCCCCGAATCTCGCGATCGCCCAGTTTGCCGACTCCTCCGACTTCAAAGAACGCTCCGCCGAGTGCAGCCTCTTTCGAAGCGTGAAACACCACGGGGATCTCAACACGACCGGCTGGCATAGGGAAGGTTTGAGCGGTCACGCCTTCAGGCAATCCTTCGACGATCGCGTCAAACTGTTCATTGAATTGATTTCGCTGTGCGGTCAACACCATCGCACTGTGACCGCCGACCGGCACCGGCACTACCATCGCTTCATCACGCCGCAGCTCCTTCAGCGTCAGCCCCAGCGAGGGCTCGCGACGACTGAGCTCAATGACGTAATTGTGATTCGGGCTGCCACTGCGCAAGTGGTCGTAGACCCGTACAAAGTGATTCCCATCAACCGCCGCATCGAAGTCGACCGAGCCATCCGGGTTGGGACCAATGTCATCGCTGCCTTTGAGCGTTTTTCCGTCGGGACCAAAGACGTGAATGACACCATCAAGCGGTGAGCGAAGCGTCTTGCGAGCGTGCAGTTGAACTTGCACGCGATCGCCCTTCTTGCACTCAAACGAGAACCAATCGTAACCATCGCCCTCTTCGATCACGCCGCAAAGCAAGGCGGGAAACTGTCCCGGCGTGGCTTGCGATTGACCTTCATTGGGTTCCGTCTCGGTCACGATTGGAGCATCACTGACTCGGATCCAGTTGGGTGACGGGGAGATTCCACGATCGTCCTGGTGAGTCACGGGCCATTTCTCAACAGGCTCGCTGGGAAGCTGCACACTGGATTCTGTCACGGTGCCATCGACATCAATCAACTTCGCCTGCAGAACTTCTCCTTTGACTCCGCCCGACGGGATCACCGTCACAGGTCGTGGAAACGACCCCACGTGCAATCGATACCCACAAACGTTGGCAGCTCCTAAGAACGAACTTTCACGCACCACGATCGTGTAGTCGCCCGCTTCTTCGGGCGTGAACGAGCACAGACTGTCTTGCTGAAGCAGCGAGGAATCATCGCTGACAGCAACTTCAAAACGATCCGAATTCAAAATCGCGATCGCGGGATCGAAGATGTTGCGGTTGTTGAGCTGTTGGACCAATCGAATGCCCTCGATTTCAACGGTCAGCTTTTGTCCCGCCTCCAAGTGAACTTTGAAACAATCCACATCCTCACGGTCGATGTTGCCTTCGATCGTGCGATCCATCTCAATCGCCTGAGTTTCCTCAAACGAATTGTTGGGCTCGACCTCGTTGACGATGGGCATCGTTCCGACGCCGATCAAACGCAAGTCAGTGATTCCTGACTTGGTGACCAAGCGGACTGGATAAAGTCCCGGAGCAAGCTTTTCATCCGCCTTCAACTTCACCGTCACCGACTTTTCATCAACCGGTTTGACTTCCAAAATTTCCAACCCCGGCAAATCCGTCAGGACCTCCGTCGCATCACCAAGAGCACTGCCGTGAAGCGTGATCGTTGACTCCTCGCCACGAACGACGCCAAGCGGTCGGATATAAGAAATCTTGGGAAAGGCCGCCGAAACGGAACTGGCCGCGAGCGATGCACTGATGACCGCAACCATGCCCAGCAACAGCCTGTTGGCCGTTGGAAAAGCAGAGTTTGAAACCAGAGAAGCCAGGGACCTTTTGGCTTGGCAAGTCAACCGGAGATGCGGTCGGTCTGCGCAAGCAGGGAGATTGTCGTGTGACATCACAACAAACCTTCGGTGGGAAAGAGGCGGGGCGGGATAGGTGGGATTGGACCGGCCGTGGCGGAAAGCCAGGCTTAGGTCAAAATCTTCTCGACGACGTTTCCGCCATCAACAATTTCAATGGGCCGATCGCCAGGTGCCATCAGCTCTTTGTCAGCCACAATGCCAAGCAAACGATACATGGTCGTTGCCAAGTCAGCGGGAGAGACGGGATCCAACTCAGGTTCTGAGGAGGTCGAATCCGATGCACCGTGAATCATTCCGCCCTGAACGCCACCACCAGCCAGCATCACGCTGAAGACCTTGGGCCAGTGATCTCGCCCGGCGTCCGCATTGATCTTTGGTGTGCGGCCAAATTCAGTGGTCACCATGACCAAGGTTTCGTCCAACAAACCACGTTCGCTGAGATCGTCCAAGAGAACCGCCAAGCCTTGATCAAACGAAGGCATTTGGCTGCGGATACCAGCGGTGATCGATGCGTGCTGATCCCACGAACCGTATGTCATGGTGACCAAACGCGATCCCGCTTCGATCAAGCGACGGCACATCAACATTCGCGAACCGGCTTGATTGCGACCGTAGCGATCACGAGTCTTGTCGTCTTCTTTCGACAGATCAAATGCCGCCTTCGCTTCCGGCGTGTCGAGCAAATCGTAGGCACGCTCGTAGAACGTGTTCATCGCCCCCACATTGTCAGCCGACGTCCCCGTTGCAAAACGCTGGTTGACCATTTCGAGAGCGCGTTTGCGACGCATGAAACGAGCTTCATCCACGCCACCCGCCAAGTTCAAATCACGAACTTGGAAATCACTCCGAGCAGGATCTGCTCCCAGAGCAAACCCGCCATAGGAACTGGGCAGGTAGCCGGTTCCCGCGTACTCGTTGGGGACGTTGGGCACGCAGATGTAGGCTGGCAAATTGTTGCGAGGCCCGTACTCGTGACTGACCACCGCACCAAAACTGGGGTAACTCAGGGCAGGGCTGGGTTTGTAACCCGTGAACATGTTGTGCGTGCCACGCTCGTGAGCCGCTTCGCCGTGCGACATCGACCGAATGACACAGTACTTGTCGGCTCGCTTGGCCAACTGCGGCATCGCGCTGCCAATGACTTCGCCCGTGTTGGTTTTGATCGTGCCCAAGTCACCACGATATTCCATCGGGCTGTAGGGCTTGGGATCAAAGGATTCCTGCTGAGCCAACCCGCCCGGCAGAAAAATGTGAATGACGCTCTTCGCTTTCGGCTTCACGAAGTCGTACTGTTTGATCTCTGCTGATGCTTCTCGCATCAACAATTGAGGCAAACTCAGTCCAAGACCGCTGGCTGCTCCCGCAACCAAAAATCCTCGGCGATCAAACATGCCGGGCTGCGTCAGTGGGTTTCCGTGACAACGCATGTCTCTGATGCTCCTCAATTGAAGCGGGAAGTGGGGCCACCGCAACAATCGCCTGCACGGCGTGCCACGGATAAAACCCAAAAGGGCGGGACCAACCTTGATCAGGGCGACCAAGTTCGGTGAAAGGTGGGATCCAACGTTTGTGGAGGTTTCTGTCGACTCTTCTTGCTTTGAGTTCGAAACTCCTCGCAACTCGAACGTTGGCGAGCTCGATTCGTACCCTCAAAACATTCGCATCGTAACAAAAACACTCCTTGTGTCAATTAATACACAGCCTCCAGGGGGGACGGGGACGACCGCACCCACCCCCTGAACAAGCAAACAGGATCACCCAACAGGGCCGTTTCCACGCACAATTTCCAGCAACTCGATGGCTGGTCGGTGATCACAGCGAATCAAAGCGGTTCGCCCATAAACCACGTCACCAACCTCGAGATCCAGGTATCCAGCCAAGCGTTCGCCCGCGGTGACCTTCCAAAGACGACACAACTGGACTTGGCGAAGCACGTTGTTCTCGATCAACACCCTGCCAAGTGGAATCTCCCCGCTGGCAATCTGATGCCACACCGAACGTGACAGTGCAGAGGGGTCCAGACGAACGATTCCATGCTGAACCACCCGTTGAGTGTCTCGCGTGACCAAGGTGATCTCGCGCGTGTAGGCCACCGTCGCGTCCAACTCGTCCGGATTGGCTGGGTCGACCGCCTGAGCCACGTGACCGTCGCGAAAACGATTGCGACGGCGATGCACCACCACCTCGACCGGCTCCCCGTGATAGTGCTCGACGGTCACCGTCATGTGGGACTGGTGATTCAGCAACGTGTCGAATGGCTCGGGAATGTCGGTCGCTAGTTCAAACTCCGCAAGCTCACCAAATTCGCTGTAGAACTCTTTCACCAACGACTTCAAATCAACTTGTTCGGCGGACTCACTCAACGTTTCGATATCCGAGGACGGTGAACCAGGAGGCATGAGCAACTTTCAAACGGAGTCCACGTGAGGTGATCTTCAGTTCGTTCGACCAAGAACACACGGGAGCGAGGTTCAATCACGGAACAAACTATCGAGCGACAACACCAATCTTCACGACCGCGGGCGAACTCGACGGCTGAGATTCCTCACCAGAGCCCGATGCCTCAGGACGTTCCAACACGGTGTCGACCAAAAAATACAGCAGTCGTCGTAGATTTTCCTTTTCGATCTCGTCGGCAACCTGCTCCGCGCGGGCCTGATGCTTGTCGATCAGCTGCAAGCTCATCTCAAACACGTTGGCCTTCTCGTACAGCTCACGTGCCGTGCTCAATCGTTCACGATCGGACAAATCGCAACCAGGTTCCGCCAGCCCGAGCAAGCGTTCTTTGTCGTCAGCATCAAGGTGCTGGAGCGCCAACGCCCACAACAATGTCGGGCGTCCACCGATCACATCCGCCCCAGCCGTCAACTTGTTCGAATCGTCCCCCGCCCAGTCATTCAGGTCGTTGATGATCTGAAATGCCACACCAAGATTGCGGCTGAACTTGCGAATCGGATCGACCAGCGCCGACGCATCCCCCGCCATCCGCACGCCGCTGTAAAGCGCCGCTTCAAACGCAGGCGAAGTCTTGAGTGCATAAATTTTGAGCGCGTCCAAGGGCGTCAGTCGGCGATCCTTGGCATCACGCCAAAGCAATTCCGCTCCTTGTCCCTCGGACAATCTCACGTGGGCCGCCGCCAATGAATCCAGTAAGTCAACGCGTGTTTCCGCGTCCACTTCGTCGCCCATCACGTTGCGGCTGAGCAAACGGTACCCCAGTCCGATCAAGTAATCGCCCACATTGATCGCGGTGGCGGTTCCAAATCGCTGGTGCACCGCGGGCTGACCGTACCGAAATGCGTCCCCGTCTTCGATGTCGTCGTGAACCAAACTGGCTTTGTGAAACGTCTCGATGCTCAAAGCCGCCCGCCGCACCGCATCCGGCACGCGGTTGAGCACGTCTTCGCCGTCCGCTCCCGTGCCATCCCCACCCTTCATCGCATCGTACGCGGCCAAGGTGATGAACGGACGCGAATGTTTTCCACCGCGGACCAAGAAATCCAGGGCAATGGATTCCGTGGCGGCAATCGGGTCGACACCCTCCAGTTGCTCCGCCGTCACTGCGGGTCGCGATCCGGTCTCGGACGGGGTCGTTTCCAACATGCGAGTGCCGGGCGAATAAGCGTTGGCTCCCTCGCCACCCAAACGGCTTTCGCGTTGCCGCGGTGCCAGTCGTTCAAACAAAGTGTCTTCGAACAGCAATCCTGCCGCTCGCATCAGGTGAACGTAGCTCTTTGTTTTCGCGGCTGCCGGTTTGTAAGGCGTGCGAATCATCTGTTCCACCCAAGGCTCATCGACCTTGGTGTTTCGGCAATCGCTGGACAGCAGGGGCACCGCCATGCAGGGAATTCCCGCCAGCAAAACCTTGTCGATGGCTTTTTCCAGCACATTCAAACAAGCCACGCCGACCACCGCGTCGACGTATCCACCGACGATGATCTTCATCACGACCGGTGAACCTTCGGCCACCAACACTCGGTAGCCCATGTCTTCGGCGACCGAGCGGAAATCGGCGATGCTGCAGGCACCACATTCTTTGCAATTCATGCCGAATTGGTCGTATTCGGCGGGACAACCCTCGGCGTGCTTCAAACAGTGAGGGAGCAAAAACAACCGACGTTCGGGAGGAACCGATGCCAAGGCATCCGCCCAAAACTCGCTGCTGATCATCACCATCACCCAACCCAGATAGCTCTCAGGCAAATCAGCCTCTTCGAGCATTCGGCGGGAGATCTGTTCCATCTCATCCTTGGTCATCGGATGAGAACGATCCAGCTTGGCCGCGACTTGCGCGCAGCGATCTCGCAGACTCTCCCGCATGGCCAAGGTTTCAGGCACCTCCTTCAAATGGCTCGTCTTGCGACGTCGCCCTGAGGAGGCTCCCGGGACAGACACATCACTCGATGCGTTTTCACTTGGCGGGACAGATGCAGGAAGGGAGGAGGATCCGGTCGACAAGCCAATCACCTAAGTAGTTCGTCGCGTTGCATAACCCGGCCCAGTGCCGCAGTCGTGAAGACCAGCGGATAAAGCCGCTCGTAGTACCAAAGTTTGGCAAAATAAAACCCGATCGGCCAAGCCACCTGGTGACGCTCGTGCTGCACGGCGTCGATCAGCCAGCGGGTGCCCGAAAGTATAGCCGCTCTCAGCGAGGAACGCATCGACGGATCCCAAAGGCTTCCACTGAGAATGTCGTTTGGCCCTGCCTGCCCGCCCTCGTCGCCCGGAATCCGGGCCCACCAACTCACCAGAGCCTCCACCGCCAGCGCCGTTTCTTCCACCGTGCTGATGGAACCCTCGGGCAAAGCAAAAGTTTCGCGAACCGAAGGGCCGCCTCCCCACCCCCCATCTCCATTCTGATTCTCGATCAAATACCCCAGCCCGCGAAGTATCGCGTCGTGCCCCAACTCTGGACTGGCGTCCACCAACACTCGCGACGTCCCGTAAACCGGATTGTCCTCCTCCGCCCGGTCCTGATTCCCAAACCACAGCGGCAACCACGATCCATCGGACTGCTGGTTTTTCCGTAAGAATTTGAGCCCACGCCGAATCGCCGGCTCCCGTTTCGCCGAATCGCGTTGGGGCAAACAAGCGATCGCTCGCAACGCATGGGCCGTCAAATCATTGCTGCTCCGGTCGAACGGCAACTTGCCCCAACCGCGGCAAAACGTCGGCCAGCCCCCATCGCGGTTCTGCAATCCCAACAACCAATCGACTCCGCGATCACATGCCTGCGACGCCGGCCACGGTTGTGAATCATCGCCCCCCAGCAAGCTCGGTTTGGTGGTCGCCTGCATTCGCAACGAGATGATTGCACCGGGAGTGTCGTCGGCGTCCGGCACCGAACCTGTCAGATCGGTCCACCCCCAGCCACCCGGGGCAGCTCCCGTGAACGGATGCCGCTCCTGATACTGACAACCTCGCTGCCACTGAACCAATGCCTCCGTCGACCAAGACCGATCGTCCTCCGGATCCATTGCCAGCGCCGTCGTTGCCAGTGACGTCACCCAGTTCGCGAGGTTCGTGTCGATCGGCCAACTCCCATCGGGCAACATCGACTCTCGCAAAAAACGCAGCCCATTTTGAGTCACTTCATGCGACGCACGTCCACTCGCCGAAAGCGACATCACCACAAACGCAGTCAGCGGCGTGGCTTCGAGGTAACCGCCGCTGGAGGGCTGCATCGATTGCAGCACCTTCATCGATGGCTCGATCGCGGCTCGCCGAACCAGCGACCAAGGCGGCAGACAACCGCCGCCTTCGAGGAACTTGACCTGCCCAATCGCAACCAGCGCCGGGATGGCGTAGCTGACCACGGGCATCCCCACGAATCGATACAACGATTGAGGGACAACCGCCGCCTCAAATGGCAACGCGGAAACCCGTTTCCAAGGCACCAACCCCGCAATGGCCATGTTGGTCAGAATCGGCACGACAAACGTCTTGTCTTTGCCATAGCGTTCGCGCAGCCCGTCGAGTTCGCCGGCCGCCTCAATCCAACCCTTCAATCGCGCCACCGCACCGGCGTCCGTCGCTTCACCAATGACTTGGTCCGACAACGCCCAGGCCGCCAACACCAAGTAACTGGTCGCAATGTTGCTGTGACTGCGATCGGTGTCGCCAAAGCCACCATCGTCGTTCTGCTGCGCTGCCAGCCAACTTCGTCCGCATTGAATCTGCTTCAGCAGGGCCGCCTGTTCCGCATCCGGCAACTCGCCCGAGCGAACCGCCGCACTCATCGCGCTGACCGCCGTCGCGGTCGACAATGCCGAAGCCGACAACTCGCCCAACCAATGCCCCTCCTCCGTTCGCTGCGCCAGCAACTCGCCACGCAATCGATCCAACGTCGAGCGTAATTCGCGTCGGCACACCAACTCATCAACAGTATTTTCAGCGACAGACATCTTCGTCCAAACAGGAAGCGTTCAATCCAAACCAACCTCTATTCGAACACACCTCGAGCAGTCGCCGAAACCACCCCTGCCGAAGGTGCCCTGCAACGGACGGATGCGCAACCAACCGACCAGTGGGTTAGATGCCTGCCCGGGATTGCAACGCTTGGCCGACGAAGAAGCGGCATTCCCCCTGGTGCGTGCTCGCCCTGTTTCTTTGTCAGGGTGGAATGATTCGAAAGAGCGATCCGGAGTGTGATTGGAGCAAACCGACTGCCGGCCAACAGCAACGGTTCATCTTTTCCAACGCGTAGCCTCGTCATAACCCGCAAAGCCTTTGCAGAGCGTTCTTTTTTACAGGATCACGTTGCGTTTTCGCAGCATGCGCACCGTTTAGGTCGTAGGGTTGGGTGAGTCATTTCAGGCACTCTGTACGGGTGCCCGACACACCGTCAAGGAAACCAGAATCATGCGACAAGCAGCGCCTCCCCAACGTCCCGAAGCGAATCGCCAGGAACAATTCGAGCAAATCAAACGCCGGATCCACGGCAAGCTCGTCGACAAATTGGATCTTTCGCGTGTTGGTGACCTCCAAGGCGACACGCTCAAACGTGAAATCCGCATGGTGGTGGAACACCTTTGCGATGCCGAAGACACGCTGCTGAATCGACAAGAGCGTGAGCGAATTGTCGACGAAGTGCTGGACGAAACCTTTGGACTGGGTCCCTTGGAATTGATCCTGAAGGACCCCAAGGTCAGCGACATTCTGATCAACGGTCCCAAGAACATTTATGTCGAAAAGAACGGCCAAATGCAGAAGACCGACGTGGAATTCCGCGACGGCAAACACCTTCTGCAAATCATCGACCGAATCGTCAGTAAAGTTGGCCGCCGCGTCGACGAAACCTGCCCGATGGTCGACGCTCGACTGGACGACGGCTCGCGGGTCAACGCCATCATTCCTCCATTGGCACTCGACGGTGCCGCCGTTTCGATTCGTCGTTTCGGTAGCAACCCTCTGCGTCTGGAAGACCTGCTCAACTACCGGGCCTTCACACCTGAGATGGTGATGTTGCTCGAAGGCTGCATCAAAGCACGCCTGAACATGATCATCGCCGGTGGTACGGGTTCTGGTAAAACGACGCTCCTGAACACACTTTCATCGTTCATCGGTCATGAAGACCGAATCGTGACGATCGAAGATGCAGCGGAGCTTCAATTGCAACAAGACCATGTTGTGCGACTGGAAACTCGACCGCCTAACATTGAAGGCAGTGGAGCGGTCACCGCAACGGACTTGGTCAAGAATGCTTTGCGGATGCGTCCCGAACGAATCATCATCGGCGAATGCCGGGGTGGTGAAACGTTGGACATGCTGCAAGCCATGAACACGGGTCACGATGGATCGCTCACCACGATTCACGCCAACACCCCCCGTGACGCAATCGCTCGTCTGGAGACGCTGGTCATGATGTCCGGATTTGATTTGCCGGTCAAAGCCATTCGCCAACAGGTCAGCGGAGCAGTCGACGTTTTGATCCAGGCCAACCGTTTGCAAGGTGGACCTCGTCGAGTCACCGCGATCACCGAAGTGGTCGGAATGGAACAAGACACGATCATCCTGCAAGACATCTACCGATTCAATCAAACAGGCATCAACGCCGAAGGCAAAGCCCACGGGCAATTTGTCTGCAGCGGTGTTCGCCCAAGCTTCATGGACAAACTCGAATCCGCCGGCGTGCGCCTGCCCGCCAGTGCCTTCCGTGAACGAGTCATGATGGACGCCTGATCCCAGGCGAACAGCCAGTCGTGACGCCAATTTGATCGCGTCACGACTGCTGAAGCGACCTTGTAGTTCTCTTCGCAAACTTACGCTCGACTCTCCTCTTCTATCAACACTCCCATGTCATCCATCATCATCATCGTCGCCGCCGGGGTCTTTGTTGCCTCGATCATCGCGTTCGGTGCATCTGTCTTGATGCCTTCGGAAGAAACGACCGCGACGGAAGATCGCTTGACTCAATTGGCCCACGGGAAACGTGGAGCAGAATCTGAGAGCAACTCACAGTCGTTCTTGCTGAACGACCTGGACGACACCACCGGCATCTTGAAGATCATCATGGACCGCATTCCCGCGGTCCATAAGATCCTTGAACAAGCGGACATTGACCTGACCGTCACCAAGTTCACCATGATTTGTGGGGCTTGCTTTGCCTTTGGGCTCGTGCTGTGCATCGTCACTCCCATCCCGATCCTGCTTGGTCCCATTGTCGGTGCCATGTTCGTTGGCGGACCAGTGTTCTACGTGATGTTCAAACGCAAACGACGCTTGAAGCGATTCGGGGAACAAATTCCTGAAGCGCTGGAGCTGCTCGGCCGTTCCCTTCGTGCCGGCCACTCGCTCAACGCGGGATTTGGTCTGGTGGGTGAAGAAATGGAAGCTCCTTTGGCGACCGAATTCCGCCGCTGCTTCGAAGAACAAAAGTTTGGCATCCCACTGGATGAATCGATCGAAGACATGGCGGAGCGAGTCCCCAACATGGACCTTCGATTCTTCGCGACCGCTGTGATTCTGCAGCGACAAACCGGGGGTGACTTGAGCGAAATCCTCCACAAGATCGGACACTTGGTCCGCGAACGCCTGCAAATCCTGGGAACAATCCAGGCCCTCACCGGGGAAGGTCGGATGAGCGGTGCTGTGCTGCTCGCTCTACCACCGGTTTTGTTCCTGGTCATGCTGAAAATCAACGCCGAATACGTGTTGATGCTCTTTTCGGACGAACTCGGACGATACGCCCTGGGAATGGCCTTGGTCACTCAGGTGCTAGGAGCCTTGGCGATCAAGAAGATCATCACGATCAAAGTCTAGATCCCACCGCCGCTCGCTTCGCATTCCCCATTCTTTCGCTCATTGCACTTCGCACAACTCAGTCCCATGTTCACACACTCAATCGCTTCCGAACTCATCGGCTTCGTCAGCCCGTTGACTCTGACCACCATCGCGATTTTTGCTTCGGTGACATCGTTCGCTTGGTTCGTTCTCAGCAAAGTGGGCGGGGACGACCAAGCACCTGCCGAATCACGCCTCGAGCGGATGAAGGATGCCAAACGCGGGATCCGCGACATCGCCGCCGATGACAAACAACGGACCAAGAACGAAGCCCTGACCGAAGCGTTGGAAAAAGCAGCGACGCCCATCGCCAGTTCCGTGTCGGGTAACGAAGCCGAGATGGGAAAACTGCGTGAGAAACTGGTCAACGCTGGCTTCCGTCGCGAAAGCGCGCCGGTCATTTTCAAACTGATTCAACTGGTCTGCACCGGCATTGGACTGATGCTGGGTGGTGTCACCGGAGCGGTTCTCGATGGACTGACTCAGGGAATGATCATCAAGCTGCTGCTCGGGATGATCTTTGGCTTCATGCTTCCCACCTTGGTTTTGGGTTACCTCGCCGGCAAACGCCGCGAAAAGATCTTCCTAGGACTGCCCGATGCGTTGGACCTGATGGTCGTCTGCGTGGAAGCCGGCCTGGGGCTTGACCAAGCCCTTCGGAAAGTGGCCGAGGAAATGCAAAAGAGCCACAAAGCGATCGGTGAAGAATTCTCGATCTCCAACCAACAATTGCAACTCGGTCGCCCACGTAGCGAAGTGCTATCAGGACTGGGCTATCGAAGCGGAGTGGACGACTTGAAGCAATTGGCATCGATTCTGATCCAAGCGGACAAATTCGGTTCGAGCATCGCCCAAGCACTTCGCGTGCAAAGCGATTCCATGCGAACCAAACGACGCCAAATCGCGGAAGAGAAAGCCGCCAAGACAGCCGTGAAGATGATCTTCCCATTGGTGCTGTTCATCTTCCCAGGCATCTTCGTGGTGCTGGTTGGCCCCGCCGCGATCAACATGTATCGCCAAATGCTTCAGTGAGCCCCAAAGGACTCGGCGACACAACCCAACACGCGAACTATTTCAGCAATCGTTCCACCGCTTCCAGCAATTTTTCGATCGCGAATGGTTTGCGAATGTACTCGCTGACGCCCAGCAATTCCGCGTACGCTTGATGCCGACTGCCTTCGTTGCCCGTGATCATGATCACAGGAACCGGCAACTCGTTTTCGCGCCGCATCTTCTCCAGAACCAAGAATCCACTTCGCTTGGGCATCATCATGTCCAAGATCATCAGCTGTGGATTTTCGCATTCCGCCAACGCAAGGGCCTGGTTGCCATCGCGGGCAACCACCACTTGGTAGCCATTGGATTCCAAAGCGTACGAAACCGCCTCGATGATTTCCGCATCGTCATCCACAACAAGGATTTTCGCGGTGGAGGTGGCACTGACTGACTGGGCAGGGGTGTTCATCAAGTGGCGATCAATTGGCGGAGAAATCGATCGGTGACAATCCCTCGCTGGGACGAACCGTCGAATTTTCCGCGGTGGACTCGGAACGTGGTTGGATGATGTTATCAAAACACCACTGATCCATGTCACGCAACGCCACCGCGTTCATGACATCATCGCCTCGGTACTGGCGAATTTCAACACGCGCTCGGATGGATTCCGCAGCCAGGATGCCACGCTTCAATTGTTCGGGGCAATCATCGACGCCATTGATGGCTTGCTGCCACAAAATCGGCAGACGTCGTTCCCGAAGTCGATGGTACTCCCTCATCACTGATTGACTGGTGGGAAATTGCCCTCCCATCATTGCCACCCCGGCAAATCGCTCGGGTTCCATCAACGCGATTCGGCAGGCCATCGTGGCGCCACTGCCATAGCCCGCGATCAAAACTCGCTTGGAATGAATCGACATTTCCGCCTGGGTGTGCTCAATCGCCTCCACCACGGATTCGCGAGCGGAGGCGATGGAGGACTTTCCTTCGGCCCAATCAAACCCCCAACCGCGGACATCGGTGGCCTGATTCCCTCGGACTCCGACACCGACATAGTTCCGGACGCTGACGTGCGGCAGAACCTGTTCGACCTGCAATTCATTGTGGCCGCTGTGGTGAAGCCAAACCACCAACGGGTACTCGTAGGACGGCGTGTAGTGCAGCGGCGAGACGATCGACAGGGGACGACGCCGCTGTTCAGACCTTGCCGCAGCAGGCTCGGGAGAGGGATACGAGCGCATTCGGCTTGCAAACGGGTCGCTCATCTTTTGTCCTGAATCGGTCAGTGGGTAGTCCGCGGAAGACGACGGTGGGAAACTAGTTTCACGCCGCCTTCAATGTCAACGTCGAAAAGTCATCTGGCTTCGGATCTCACTCCGAACGAGGACAAACCAACACCTTCATTTGCTCCGCGTCACCGGCGTGCAAGCGGTCAAACCACTTCGGACCATCCGCCAAAGAAATTTTGGCGGTGATCAGTGGCTCGACGTTGATCACGCCGCGATTCATCAAATCGATGCACTGCGGGTACTCGCCGTTGCAGCCACAGGTGCCCTGCAGACGAATTTCTCGTGTCACCACCGACTGCAAAGGCAATTCGATTGTCGGCGCCACGTTGCCCACCAAGGTCACCGAGCCTCCTTTGCGGACTGATTCGATGGCTGTTTTGATCGTGGGCGTGGCTCCGACGACTTCCAATGCCACATCCGCCCCCCGTCCACCCGTCAATTCGCGAACTTTTTCTGGCACGTCGACTTGGTCGGCTCGTAGCAACACGTCGGCGCCCAACGCCCCGGCTGTTTCCAAGCGTTTGTCATTCAAATCCACGGCGATGACTTGTGTCGCACCGGCTGCTCGCACAGCCTGAACCGCCAACAGACCGATCATTCCGGCCCCGACCACCACGGCGGTGTCCCCCAACCGAATCGGGGTGAGTTCTGCCGCGTGCACCGCGACGCTGACCGCCTCGACCAAGGCGGCGTGTTCAAACGGCAGGGTGTCAGGCAATCGATAGACAATCCGGCGTGGCACTGAAATCCGCTCGGCAAACGCACCGTGACGTCGATAGTCGCCACACGAGACCCCGAGAACCATTCGGTTGTCGCACAGGTTTCCGTGCCCTTCTCGGCAGAAATCACAATTTCCGCACGACACCATCGAATCAAACGTGACGCGTGCCCCCAGTTCCAAATCGGTGACGTTCTCGCCGACCTGAACCACCACACCAGCCGCCTCATGCCCCATCACCAAGGGCGGGATGCGACGCCCAGTGCTGCCGTCGTAGCCATGAATGTCACTGCCGCAAATCCCACACGCTTCGACCTGGACCAAAACATCGTCCGGCCCCACCTCGGGCTCGTCCACGTCCGTCACTTGCATGTTTTTGTACTCGGTCAGCAACAATGCCTTCATGGTGCAACGCTTCTGTGGGTGGGGAGAGGAGGAAGGGACGGCTCGGAATTCTATGCCAAATCAGTGGGCAATGAAACGATGCCCGCGAGAAAGAAACGGACCGATGGCAAGCCCGATTCAAATTCATCGGCACAACGAAGTAAACTGCGTGCCTCGCCATTCGTTTCGCACATCTTCGGAACAGTCGGGAAAGAAGTGTCAGGCACCTTTTGCCGTGACAGCCCCTCAAACGCTGCGCACAAACGGTCCCCAATACTTTTTTCCCGCTTCCTGCGAAGCGACTGTTGAGACGCAATGGAGCATTGGATGCAGGAGCCTTGGCGGAACTTCGATTCTGATCCCAATTGATTTGCGAATCCCCTTTGACCGAGTCCATCCAACCCAATCCAGAACGGTTTGTTCCCAATGAGACCTTCCTGCATCCGCCTGTCTCGCGCCGCCACGCCACTGATGTCGATCTGCATCGCCTTGGCCGTCGCCACCACCCAACCCCAGCCCAACTCTGTCTTTGCCAGCAATTCCGACTCGGCGATCCAGGTCGACAACCACGAATCCAATTCGGAAGTCCGCTACAGCGTGGTTCTGCTGCGAGGCACGTTGCCAGCTGAGCACGACATCCCCCTGACGATCGTCAATGAGCAAGCACCAACCGGGGCCAGCCCCGTTAAAGTCCTGACCGACGGAAAACGCTTCAAAGCGTTGGTCGAACTCTCAGAGGGAAAAAACGTCATCCACTTGGAACACGCTTCCACTCCCACGACGGAATTGATCCTCACGTACAAGCCTTCCACCAACCCGCACTACGTTCGGTTGATCTGGATGACGGATCAATCGGGGGAAACAGATTTCGCGACGCCGGATGATTCGGTCACCCAGGACTACGAGAATCGACTTCGCACCGCGGCTTTGCTGATGCAAACGTTCACCGCTGAACGGATGAAGGACCTGGGTTACGGCCCCCGAACCTTTGCGTTGGAACACGACGAAAACGGCCAAGTGATCGTGCACACCTGGAAAGGCGACGAAGACAAACAGGACTACTACGCTCAAGCCGACAACAACCGGTGGTGGCCACGCGTTCGCCGTTGGATCAACGAAGAACACCCTGACCCGATGGCCAAGAACGTTGTCTTGGCGGCCTACACTCGCAAAGACCCACGAACCGGAAAGATGCTGGGACACACCGCTCTGGGCGGAGCCAACCTGGGATTGTTCGGCAGTGCATCGGTGTTCTGTTGGCCGCGTGACATTCAATCGGCGATGGATGTTTTCCAAGACGACACCGCGGTGGACGCCACCCATGTTCACGACGACAGTGCCTTTCGTGGAACGATCTGGGCCCTGGCGTCCACCACCATCGGCGCCACCTTGCACGAAACCGGCCACGCCATGGGATTGCCTCACTGCACCGACAACATGGGGATCATGACGCGAGGATTTGATCACTTTCATCGCGTGTTCACCTTCACGGATCCGCCGAGCAAGCACAACCAACAGTCCCGCCAGTTTTCTCCCCCGCAAGAAGCCTACTTTTCACCCGTCAGTGCTTCGTTTCTTCGCTGGAGCCCTTGGTTTCAACTGGATGCGACCAGTCATGAAACGTCACGCCCCGATGTCGAAGTCGATGAAGCGGCGAAACTCGTTCGCATCCACAGCGACTCCGGCATCCCTTGGATCGGATTCCATTCCAAAGATCGAATCGAAACCTTTCGCGAATACGGATCCCATGACGCGGAAGCCGCCGACCATCCCAAATCGATTGAACTCACCTTCGATGAAATCCAAAAGATGAAACCGGACACGGCAATTCATCGAATCGTGGTCGTGGACAGCAACGGAGCGTCTCAAAACGTCTCGCTGCCCCAACCTTCGAACTGATTGCACGGACTTAAAAGATGGCGGATTCGGCTACGTTTTCGCCATTTCTAAAGCGAGCGTTGACGCCTGGCAGCACCGCAACTGCGGCGTTTTTCGAGAATTCCCCTCGACCCATCGCCGCTTGGTTGCGTAGAAAGGAACTCATGAAACCGACTGCATGGACCCAAACAGCACTTCGAGCACCAGCATTGCTGGCAATGCTCGCGTTGTGCATTTGGCCAATGCTGCAACCTCCGTGTTGCTGCGCCGCGTCGGTCTCAAAGGGTGCCTCGGTGGCAGCGGGATGCTGTGCATCCGCCGAAACTGCCACCGCTTCGTGCTGCCAATCGACCGCATCGGGCTGTGCAGAAGCCAAGCCTTCGGAATCAGGTTCCGACTGCCTTTGCCAATGGACTTCCCAGTGCGACTGCGATGTTCGGTCGGCCCTGACTGACTCGTGGGTGAGTTCACGCGTGCTCACCGTCGATGACCAGCCCGTCGCTTTCAGCATGCCAATCGGTTTGCTGGAAGATTTCCTGGCTCCGCTGCCGTCCCCCACTCTGGATCGGCAACCGGAGACGTCATGGCAATCGGCTGTGACGTCGCGAGACCGCTGCGTGCTCCTGTGCCGCTGGCTGAATTGAAATCCAAGACTGATCTGACTGACAGTTTTGTTTGAATTTTCAATTGAGTTTTGGTTCGATAGGAGCCCTAAGATGTTACGTACTTCCATGATGTTTGCTGCCACCGTGTTGGTGGGAGTTGCGATTCTGTTTGCCGCTCGAAGCGCCGTTTCGAGTGACAACGCACCCGCCGTTCTCGGTGAGACGTGCCCGTGCGGTCAATGCGAAGCCGGTTGCGATTGCTGCCTCGATGGCGATGTCTCGTGCGACAACTGCTCGTGCGAGGCCTGCGAGTGCGACGCCTGTGATACCGCCGGCAACGCAACCGCAGCACCGAAGATGAGCTGCTGTGCAGGTTCGTCCTGTGGAGACGCTGCCAGTGACCGAGTCGCGTCAAACGACTCGCTGACTTCAGCGATCGCGGAAGCTTGCATTTGTGGTCAGTGTGATGCTGACTGCAACTGCTGCTTGGACGAATCAGTCGACTGCGACAACTGCAGTTGCGAAAGCTGCCAATGCGAGGGTTGCGTGGACGCACCCGCAACAGGTGCCTGATCGCTGCATTTGCGATGACCTCCGCACGGGATTCACCGTGTAGGCATCGCCTTGGCTAAAAAAGAAACACCTCGCCGAGCGGACTCGGCGAGGTGTTTTTCGTTGAATTTCGTTGCTCAACCCCGATCGGAACCACGCCGACGATCCTGCCCGTCCGGCGGAACCGAAGTGACTTGCGCGGCCACTTCCGGCGGCATGTGATCCGTCGCCCGACGCCCCGTCAGTCGGTCGCTCCAGCGACGTCCCGCACTGGCACCTTCCGGCCCAGGTGCAATCAAGAACACGGTTCCCAGTCCAAACACCAATCCGGCAAACAACGATCCAAAGGTGACGGAGATTCCCGACATACCTTCGGGTGAATCACCGACTTGTGGTGGTCCGAGTTCCGCCAACAAATTGGTCGAGAGAGCAGCGGACCGGCTGGCCTGAGCTTCCCCTAACGCGGCCTCCGCTTCCGCCAACTGGTGAGTCAACGCTTCCGCATCGCTATCCAGCTTGGAGTAACTGGTCCGCACACCGGCCAATCGGCTCAGCTTGTCGTGCAGTTGATCCTGTTTATCACGAAGTCGTTGAACTCGGTCGCTGGCCAACGCCAACGTCGGCTTCATGGCTCGAACCGCTGCTCGTGCTTCTTCCAACATCCGCGAAGTGATTTCGCGTTCAGTCGTGATCGCGGAGCGACGACGTGGATGCAATTCGGTGTAAACGCTCGCCAATCGACTGGATTCGATTTGGGCGTCGATCAATCCGTCCTTCAATCGTTGCAGGGAAGGCTGACTGGACAGCAACTCATCGCCACTGACCAACAACTGACGTGGGTCTTGCGACCCCGCAATCAACAGTTGCTGCAACGCGTTCAAACGTTCGAGTTCCAATTCTGCCAACTGCAACTCTTTCGCGTTCTCTTCCATCGTTCGTCGGTTGGCACCATCACCCGAGATCGCATCGTTCAGATTTCGCAACTCACTGAGGTCCGATCCAAAGCGAACTTCGACCTCGTTCATCTTGTTCAAGACCGTGTCCAATTTCTGCCGCGTCAAATCACGTGCATTGGTCAACTCGATGATGACACTATCCGCCCGAATTCGGCGGACCGTCCGCAGGTGACTGCTCAGGTTATCCAGGAGTGCCCGGCAGAAGTCGGTCGCACGCTCGGGCGTCTCCGCTTCGACTTTCAGGTAAACCAGTTCACTGTTGCCAAACTCGCTTCCTTGAGGCGCGACCACGTTGACGCGTCGGTTGGCGACCGTGTCGACCAAGGTCGTCGATGGATAGGTCTCGTCTTCTTCGCCACCCACCGGTCCAACGTCTCGCAGCGCCGCGGCAACCACTTCTGGGTTGCGAGCCATTTCGAGCAATGTTTCTTGGGCTGCCTTCAGATCCGTTTGACTCGAGAAACGTCCCAAACGATCGACGGCACCGGTCGCTTCGTCACGAAGAACGAGCGGTTGTCGAGCCGCCCAACGGTCGCTTGAAAACAACGCCGTCCCCAGCCCTAGCACGCCAAACAAGACGGCCGCTCCGCACCAAACCGGTGCGAACAAAACCAAAATATTGCGAATGTGTTTCCACGGAATAGGAGCAGCTGACATGTTGGAACACGGGCTCGAGAGGAGATTCAAAGAATATTCCCCCAACACTAGGACGCCCCCAACGCACAGCCCCAAGAAACTCCATGGGTTCGAAAAACCGAACGACCAAACTGGCGGTTCTCAATCGACCTTGCGGGAGGTGACGTTTGTGCCGGTCATCTCCTCGCGATAGAGCCGGCCCAACCTGACATAGTGCTGAGCCCCTTCCCGGGAACGTTCCAGAAGCGATTCGCTCACTTCTTTGATCGGTTTCGCGGGGGTGCCCACGGCCAACATCCCCGGCGGGATGACCGTGCCCTCGGTCACCAGTGCGCCTGCGGCGACAATGGCCCCTTTGCCAATCGTGGCGCCATTGAGAACAATCGCACCAATCCCTATCAAGGCATCGTCTTCGACGGTGGCACCGTGCACGACAGCCGAATGCCCCACCGTAACGCGTTCGCCAATCACACACGGCATCCCAGGATCGCAATGCAGCACGCATTGGTCTTGGACATTGCTCTGTCGACCAATCACAATTTTTTCCGTATCGCCACGCATCACAGCGCCAAACCAAATGCTGACGTCCTCGGCGATGTACACTTCCCCCAAAACAGTCGCGTTGGGGGCGATGAATGCCGACGGATCGATCAAACTCCGATCCGCTTCACTGGTGACGATCGCTTGTCGCCGCGTTCGATCCGCTGGGCCCGCGGCGGACTGTTGGGGAGAGGATTGAGAATCCGAATCATTCGTTGACATGGTAAATCGGTTGCAGGAAGAGCAAGAAAACCTCGAACGAGTAGAACCTGACCCGGCGGAGGCTGCGCCGGAGTCACCACCGCCAATCCCGCGAGGCGTGTTGTCACGATTGGCGATCTCAACATTCGTGCTGAGCATCCGATGGTACCAAGTCGTGATCAGTCCGATGATGGGCCCCAGTTGCCGGTTCACTCCGACCTGCAGTGCCTACGCCATCGAATCCATTCAAAAACACGGGCCGATTCGTGGCACCTGGCGAGCGATCCGGCGCATCGGCCGCTGCCACCCTTGGAACCCAGGTGGCTACGACCCGCCGTGAACCGCCCTCCCGCAACTTCGAACGCTGAACGCTTCGCGATTCCCTGAACGAAAGGGCGTGTTATCATCGCCACATGCCGAACTCCGCCTCGCAAACGACCGACGCTTTTGTGCCCCACTGGATCATTTCCGGCGGACAAACCGGAGTCGACCGTGGTGCCTTGGACGCGGCCATTGCACTTGATTTGCCACACGGCGGATGGTGCCCGGCAGGTCGCATCGCGGAAGACGGACGTATCCCGGATCGTTATTTGTTGCAGGAACACGCCTCGCGACATTACCCCGATCGGACGGAACAGAATGTCATCGACACGGACGCGACCCTGATTTTATATCGCGACAAAATCTCCGGTGGGACGGCGCTGACGAAACGAATTTGCAAACGGGAATCGCGTCCCTGTTTGGCCGCTGATTTGGCGTCGCCCAAAACGGCCGCCCAGCGAATTCGAACCTGGCTCGACAAGACGCGTCCGACCAACCTCAACGTGGCTGGTCCACGCGAAAGCAACTCCCCGGGAATTGGCGAACAAACCCGGCAGATGCTCACTCATATTTTTCGCGGCGGAGGCGGCGACATTCAGTCGTCGCTGTTCTGAACCATCTCGGCCATCAGATAACTCTTCAGACTGCCAAGCACTTCCCGAACACATGGCTGCAGATCTCGACTCCGTCGATCCCGGTTTCGGATCGGCTGAATGGTGACTCGCATCGATGTTTGCGTCACCGTGTTGTCGTTGCGATTTCGTCTGCCGCGTCCTTCGCTCAACTGAATCAACACATGAAGCGTCATCTGGTGATCGGCCGCTCGCCGGCCTTTGCCGCCTTGCGAAACAATCCGAAGTGAGACCACACTGCCGGTGACCTGAATGATCTCCGCCCGGTGATCCGAAATGAATCCGCGGAGTTTCTCCACCGCCAAATCGATTGGCACCGGTGTGACCAAGTGGTAATCGTTGTTCTCGTCCTTCTTGCTGGACGTCAACCAACTGAACCATCCCACCCTGGAACTGGCGTCCTGGTCTTGGTGAATGCCGGTTCCGAGTTGAACCACCCGGTTGCGACCGTTTTCCTTGGCTTTCAACAGAGCCCGGTCCGACCTTGCCAAAATGGTTTCCGCGGCGTCGCCCGTTTGATATTCAGTGACCCCAAAACTGACCGTGACCGATTCCCCGTTGAGTCCGTCCAGCGGAGTGACCTCAATGGCTTGACGAATCTGTTCGGCTCGGCGGGCGGCGGTGGCATTGTCGCTGTTGATGGCCAAGAAAACGAATTCTTCGCCACCATAACGAGCCACCAAGTCTTCGTTGCGAGCGTGACTTTCGAGGATGCGAGCAAACTGCATCAATGCTTCATCGCCGGCCGGGTGACCATGCACATCGTTGACTTGCTTGAAGTGATCAATGTCGCAGATGATCAGACTAAACTTGGTGTTGTTCTTCTTGGCATCGGCAGTGGCCCGCAGCAGACGACTATCGAATTCGGCTCGATTGGCAATGCCAGTCAAAGGATCGCTGGTTGCCTTTTTGTGCAACGACTGAATCTGACTTTGCAACTTGTTCTGGTCCGACATGTCGCGAACGAGGACCAATGCTCCTCCACCATACGAATCGCGAACAGGACTGACCTGCAACAGCACATCTTGCGAGACACCGCCACGAACCAATTTCATGGTTCGCGTGACAGTGGTTTGCAATCGCAAACTATCCGCGACCGGGCAAGAGGTCGTTTCGTCCCCCGATTCATCGACGATTCCCAGTGTGTTGACATCCCAGTGGCGGCCAACCATCGCTTCACTGGCAACGCCGGTCAGGCGTGACAAAGTCTCGTTCCAATACGTGACTTGTCCTTCGCAATCCGTGAAGGCCACCCCGTCCCGAACTTGGTCGCCCAAGGCTTGGTAGAAGGGCATCGCACCGGAAGTCTCACCCTGCAACTTCGCTTCCGTTTGGACAGAAGTTTTTTCCTGAACGACCGTCTGTTCGCTCGCAGCCGTCAGACCAAGGAAATGAGGTGAATTCGCATTGAGCTTCTGCAACCATCGATCCACGACGCTGCTGTGCAACAGTTCCGGACGCCGCTCCAACATCGTTGCGAAATCACGCGTCAGCTCGGGATCGAACTGCGTGCCGCTGCCTCGAAACAATTCTTGCAGAGCTCGTTCGCGACTGAGAGCGGAACGGTAGACTTGGTCCGTTGTCATCGCATCAAAGGCGCCCGCAATGGACATCATCCGGGCTCCCAACGGCAACGCGTCTCCGCGCACATGGTCTTCCTGTCGACGTGAGTCGTACCAGACGCCGCAATACTTCACGATATTCAGCAGGCTCTGATCGGTCGTGCATCCACGCAAGATTTCACATCCCAGCTCGGCACAACAATCCATTGTCAATTGTTCTTCAATGCTGAGCTTGCCAGGCTTGCGCAAAATTCGATCGGGGATGCCGATCTTGCCGATGTCGTGCAGCAAAGCTGCCACTTCGATGCGATCACGAGCTTCATCCGCCAACCCCAAACGCTCGCACCATGCGGAACACGCCAGGGCCACACGCAAGCTGTGAGCTGCAGTGGGTGCATGCTTGGTTCGCAAGGCATAAAACAGCGATGTCGCCATGCCCAAACGAACCATGGCCAAATGATTCTCAAAAGGCCGTGTGTCCTCCACCGAATCGCCAATGTCCCCTTGAGCGATCGCGTCGGCCGCGGAAACAGGTGCCACCACACCGGGAAGCTGTCCGGTCGCTGCCTCGCCCAATCCCATCAACAGCTCGCTCAAACGCGAAGCGGAATGGGCCGCGTCGGGTGGGGCTGTTTCAGGTTGAGCGGGATCGTTGGGAGAAACATCGGAATGTGGCACATCCGCGACAGGCCGTCCTGCGGGGACGGGCACCATCGGTGGCATACTGTGGTTGGCGAGATCGCTGGGCACCATTTGGTCGTTCATAGCCGGCTATTCTGCGAGACATCTGTGTCGTGACGCAAAACCATACGTTCCATTTTGGGCTTGGTTGAAAGTCACCTCCCGAGCTGGAGCAATCGTGCGGGTTTCCGACCGCCACGATGCCGCAAACCCCGCGCAATCCGAACAACCCCATCAAAAAGCCGAAATGGGACTTCCAATCCGCCCCGTTCATGGAACTTGGCCCCCCTTTTTGGCTCCAATGGATCACAGCGAATCGGCGCCTGTTGTGCGCCTCCTATTCGCAATATTCCGCGAAAAACTTGCCACCGAACCCCCGTCCATCTAACATGGTTACGCGGCTTGTGACGGACCCTTAGCCTTCAGTCCTGAGCCCACCGGCTCCATTCATCTCATCTTCCGGACCATCACTGTGAGCCTATCCGACGTCGATCGTCAGCTTCTGCAACGTTGTCTCGACCGGGAACCCCGGGCGTGGCAGGACTTCGTCGATCGATTTGTTGGCCTGGTCGTTCATGTCGTCAATCGGACCGCGATGGGCCGTGGGTTGTCGATGGACGAATCGACTCGCGATGACATGGTGGCGGAAGTGTTCCTGGTCATCATTCGGCACGATTTTGCCGTGCTTCGCCGCTTTCGACGGCAGTGCTCGCTGGCGACGTACCTGACGATTGTTGCCCGCCGCGTTGTCGTTCGACGCCTGACTGCCAAAGCGGCGGTCACCGGCAACCGTGATCCTGCGTCGCTTTCCAACGGGCACACCAACAACGGATCCGCCAACGGTCACGCCGCCCCAACGCAGGTCAACGGCGAATTGCAGCGAATCGAAAATGCAGAAGAAGTCGAGCACCTGCTGCTCCGTCTGGACCCGCGAGAAGCCAGCGTCGTTCGGATGTATCACCTGGAAGGCAAGTCGTACCAAGAGATCAGCCAGGCAGTTGGCGTGAGCGAAAACACGATCGGCCCCATGTTGCACCGGGCGCGCGCCAAAATGGGTCGCGGCTGAGCACCCTCGATCGAGTGAACGACACTCCCGGTTGAAACTGCTAACCTGTTCGATTGTTTTCTTCGAACGATCGCAGTGAGTTCCCGGATGTCGTCGCCCTCTAAATCGACCTCAACCCTCTCCCAGTCCACCGCCCCCGACACCGAAATGGACCAAGCCCATTCGGTCCTTCGATCGGTCTGGGGGTACGATTCATTCCGGCCTCTGCAAGCCGATGCGGTTCAGGATGTCGTCCGAGGACGCGACAGCCTGGTCGTCCTGCCGACCGGCGGCGGGAAATCACTGTGCTATCAAGTCCCCGCGCTCGTGCGAGATGGCATGTCCGTGGTGGTCTCGCCGCTGATCTCTTTGATGAAGGACCAGGTCGACGCGTTGACCGCCAACGGTGTCGCAGCGGCCCTCGTCAACAGCACGCAGTCGATGGATCAAAAACGCGAAACGGCGGACCGGATCCGTCGCGGCGAAATCAAGATCCTGTACTTGGCCCCGGAGCGTTTGCTCACGCCCAAAACGCTCGCCTTTCTTCGCAGCTTACCGATCTCTTTTTTCGCCATCGATGAAGCTCACTGCGTCAGCAACTGGGGGCATGACTTTCGCCCCGAGTATCGCGGGTTGCGAATCCTCAAAGAACAGTTCCCTGCCGCATCGGTGCACGCCTTCACCGCCACCGCCTCCCAACAAGTTCGTGATGATATCACCGAACAATTGCAACTCCACGAACCGCGGGTCTTGGTTGGTAACTTCGACCGCCCCAACCTGACGTACCGGATGCTGCGCAGCGACGGCAAACTGAACCAGATTCAACAGTGCATCCAGCAACATCGCGGTGAATCAGGCGTCGTCTACTGCATCACTCGCAAAGAAGTCGAACAAACCGCCGCCGCATTGGAATCCATGGGCGTCCGGACACTGCCGTACCATGCGGGGCTGGCAGCCGAGATCCGGCAGGCAAACCAAGAAGCGTTCATCCAAGAAAAGGTCGATGTGATCGTCGCGACCGTGGCCTTTGGAATGGGAATTGACAAATCCAACGTGCGGTTTGTCATCCACGCCGGGATGCCCAAATCGATTGAACACTACCAGCAAGAAAGCGGTCGCGCCGGCCGCGATGGGCTCGCCGCTGAATGTGTTCTGATTCACAGTGGTGGCGATTTGATGTCCTGGAAACGCATCCTCGAAAATGGCGACCGCAACAACTTTCAATCCGCCATGGGTTCGGTCGAGGCGATGGCGTCGCTGTGCAACGGAGTGCAATGCAGGCACGCCTCGCTGGTGGAGTACTTTGGCCAAGAATACGATGCCGACAATTGCGATGCCTGCGACGTTTGTCTCGGGGAACTCGACGTCGTGGAGGATCCAATCACACTGGCACAAAAGATCCTGTCGTGTGTGGTCCGTTTGAAAGAACGCTATGGCGTCGCGCACACCGTGAAGGTCCTCACCGGATCAAAAGACCAAAAGGTCATCCAAGCGGGGCACGATCAGCTGAGCACCTACAACCTGCTTTCCAACGAAGGTGCCAACGCGGTTCGCACCTGGATCGAACAACTCATTTCGCAAAACCATTTGATCCGAACCGGCGAGTACCAATCCCTTCGATTGACCGAATCTGGTCGTGCGTTGCTCAAACGTGAAGGCGACGTGACGCTCACCAAGGTGAGCGCAAAAAGCTCGTCTCGCCGCCCTGCCGCCAATGCATCCTGGGAAGGCGTCGACCGTCAATTGTTCGATCACTTGCGTTCTCTCCGCAGCGAAATGGCGTCCGAACGAGGTGTCCCGGCTTACGTCATCTTCGGCGACGCGGTGCTGCGAGAATTGGCTCGCGTGCGTCCCACGTCGATCGACAAACTCACCCACATTCGAGGCATCGGCGATCGCAAACGGGAAGAATTTGGTCAACTGTTCCTGGACTCGATCGATCAATACTGCGAGAAAAACCCACTCGTCAGGGACCAATCCGACAACACGGCCCCAGCGCCGATCAACAAACCGCGAGCGAACACCGCCCCAAACGCGGCGATGGTCCAAGCCTTCCAACTTTTTCGGGACGGGCGATCCGCCTCCGAAGTTGCAGAAAAGATGGGTCGCGCCGAATCGACCGTGAGCAAGTATCTCAGCGATTTCATTCAATCCGAAAACATCACCGATCCAACGCAGTGGGTCCCCAAAGAAGAAGCCGAAGCAATCCGGGCGGCCCTTCTGGCAGCAGAGGACGAACGGCTTCGACCGGTGTTCGAAGCCTTGAATGAAGAGATGTCTTACGAAAAGATCCGCATCGTCGCCACGTGCATGAAGAACGAAATGGCTGACGATGCGGACGATTGACAATCAACTCGTTCAGCTAACTGCCTGGCAAGCAATCAACTGCCAACCGATCCGCTTTTGTCCCAGCGAGTTCGCAGTGCGTCCAACAACACCGCGACCACGATCACCACGCCGGTGATGATTTGCTTGCTGGCATCGGACACACCGACCTGAGCCAGACCGGTCTGCAAGACCTGGATGATCAAAACACCAATGAACGATCGCACCACGTTCCCGCGCCCGCCCATCAGACTGGTGCCGCCAATCACACAGGCCGCGATCGCAGCCAGCTCGATGCCGATCGCCGCATTCGGATCGGCAGTCGACAAACGGGACGTCTGAGCCAACCCGGCCAAGCCGCACATCATGCCGCTGATCGCGAAAATCCCAATGCACAGAGGAGCGGACCGAATCCCCGACATCCGGACCGCTTCCGCGTTGGTACCGATCGCGATGCAGTACCGGCCCCACACCGTTCGCGTCAAAAACAGTTGCCCCAGGATCACGGTTCCAATCGCCGCCATGAAAGCGGGCGAAACGAAGGCGCCGGGCAACGGCTGACCGAACCATTCAATTCGACTGCCGATGTAAATCGATTGGGAATCCGTGACCACCTTGGTTGCTCCTCGAGCAATCTCAAGCATCCCCAGCGTGACGATGAAGGAGGGAATCCCAAAGCCGATCGAGATTGCTCCGTTCACCCCGCCGCCAATGGATGCGACCAACACAGCCACCGGGAGAGCCGCCCAAATCGACCAGTCGTGATTCGCCATCAACACGCCCAACACCGCGGACGAAACCGCCAGCAAAGAACCGACCGACAAATCAATGCCGCCGATGATGAGCACCAGCGTCATCCCAACGACCAGAAACGTCAGGTCGGGAACTTGATTGGCAATCGACACCAACGTCGACCACTGGAAAAAATTCTTGCTGAGCAGCGAAAAGATCGCCACCAGCACCAGCAAAACCGCGACCAAACCAAGGTGCGGTGCCATCTTCCGGAAAGAATCTTGCAAACGACTCATGAGGTGGCCCCGTTGTTTTGTGGGCCAACGGGCGTGGTCACTGCGCCGAGTCGACTTGGCGTGGGACTGGATTCGTGCCCAGCAAACGACGCCTCCAGAATCGCGTCCTCGCTGAAGTCGTCTCGCTCAAACGTCGCCATGATCTTCCCGGCGGACATGACCGCGATCGCATCGCAAGTCTCAAATAGCTCTTCCAAATCACTGCTCACAATCACAATCGTTTTGCCTTGCTTGGCCAATTCCTCAAACAGCTCATAAAGTTTGCCTCGCGCCGCCACATCGATCCCGCGTGACGGTTCATCGAACAGGTACACTTCGGCCCCCCGAGTCAACCACTTGGCCACAGCCACCTTCTGCTGGTTGCCGCCGCTGAGCGTCCCAACCGCCTGTTCCAACGATTGATGCCGCGTTTCCAAAGACCGGTGAATCGACGTCGCCGCATCGACCTCTGCCTTTTCGCGAATCCATCCCTTGTCCGAAAACTTGGTGGCCAGTGCCGCGAGGGACGTGTTGGCTCGAATCGACTGCGACAACAGCAAACCGTTTTGCTTGCGGTCCTCGGTGACCATCGCGAAACCGGCTTGGACGGCTTGGCTGGGGTGGGTGAATCGCACACGTTTTCCTTCGCCCAGCGAAACGTTGCCGGACGTTGCGACCTCCGCGCCGAAGATCGCTCGCAGCAACTCGGTTCGCCCGGAACCCACCAAACCCGCGATCCCAAACCGTTCTCCGCGGCGGACCGAGAACGAAACATCGTCGACCATTCCACACGTCATTCGCTCCACCGACAATCCGATCTGGTCGGTCCGATGACTCACAAACTCGGGTCCCGATTGACTGGAAGACCTGGATTCGTTTTCCTCCGCACTCATCCATGCCACCATCTTCTCACGATTGATTCGCGAAATCGGTTCCGTGGTGACAAGACGCCCGTCGCGGAGCACGCTCACCTGATCTGACAGCTGCTGGACTTCTTCGAGTCGGTGGGAGATGTAAATGATCGCAACGCCTTGTTCACGCATCTGTTTCAGGTGCGTGAACAACTCTTCGGATTCGCTGCCCGAGAGCGCAGCGGTCGGCTCATCGAGAATCAACACGCGAGCATCGCGGGCCAGTGCCGCCGCAATCTCAATCATCTGCTGTTTCCCAACCCCCAGCTTTCCGACAATCGCGTGCGTGTCGACATCGGGCAGACCAAACTGATCCAGAATCTTGCGAGCCGATCGATGCAGTTCGCTCATGCGCAACACGCCCCATCGATTCGGCAACGACGCCAACCGGAGGTTTTCAGCAACCGACAACGTTTCAATCAAATTCAGTTCTTGCTGGACGATCTGAACCCCGCGAGCTTCGGCGTCTTGCTTGGTGCCGGGGCAATAGTCGTCGCCCAAAAGACTCATTTGCCCAGCGGACGCCGGGATCAAACCACTGATGATTTTGCAAAGGGTGCTTTTTCCAGCACCGTTGGCACCGAGCAAGGCGTGCAGATGCCCAGCTTGAAAATCGATCGAGACATCATCCAGCACGGTGACCGTGCCATAGCGTTTGGTCAGTCCGCGAACGGAGAGAGCAACGGTCATGGTTGGCTCAAGATCTCGGCGGTGATCAGATCCACCGGCGTTTCGACATCTTCGATCGACACATCCGATCCGGAGGCTTGACTTTGGATTTGTTCCAGTGCGGCTTCGATCCCAAAAACGGCCAACTGATCACCGTGTTGATCCGCCGTCGCCAGCACTTTGCCGTCTTCAATGGCTTGCCGAATCGCCGAGATATTGTCGAAGCCAACAATCTGCACTTCGCCGGCCCGGCCGGCACCTTTGACCGCAGCGATGGCTCCGAGCGCCATCGAGTCATTCGCCGCCAAAATGCCGCTGATCTCGGGATGCTCACTCAACATGGACGAGGCCACAGTGTTCGCCCGAGACATTTCCCAATCCGCGGATTGGCTGCTGACAATCTCCATGCCCGCTTCCTGCATTGCGGCTTCAAATCCCTTCAATCGCTGTTGAGCGTTGTAGGACGTGCGGATCCCTTCCAGAATCGCGACTTTGTCACCTTTGCGATTCGCGGCCAAGTGATCACCGACTTTCTTCGCCCCGGCCATGTTGTCGGGACCAACAAATGGGATGCTAACGCCTTCTTGTTTCAGCACTTCCACGTCCAAGCGGTTGTCGATGTTGACAACGATGACTCCCGCTTCGATGGCTCGTCGGAGGGCCGGCACCAAAACCTTGGAATCCGCCGGGGCGATCACAATCGCGTCCACGCCGCTGGCAACCATCTCTTCGACCAAAGCGACTTGGCGACTGACATCTCGCTCATCTTTGATCCCGTTAACGACCAAGTCGTATTGATCCGAGTTTTCGGACTGATGCGATTCGGCTCCCTTCGCCATCGTCGAGAAAAACTCATTTGCCAATGACTTCATGATCAAGGCAACTCGAGGTTTGCCGTCTCCATCCGCCTCGCTTTGTGAAGTGGAACTGGAGGAACTGCATCCCGACACAAATAGGACCAGAAGTGCGGCAAGACAGCCAACTCGATTTGCGATTTTGAACATGGTTCAAGTGGTGGTGGGTTTGAAAGAGCGGGGATGATTTCCGATGCAAATGTTGCCGAAAACGTTTGTCCAGGATCTGGCAACGCGGAGTGTCGACGGAGCCAATCGAAACGGATCGCCTCGACAACGAGCGTTCGTGCTCGGTGAAAGAGACACGGAGGGCAGGGAAGCATCAGGCGGGACGGCGGGAACTCGAATCGAACGACGCCGGTGCGATAGCATAGCGACTGCATCGAGGACGGTGGCGGTGACATCCCTCTGGTTTCGTCAGTGGCTGGGAATCTCAGTCCGAGGGAATCTCGACGTCCGGGGGGGGGCGCCAGTGGGGTTGCCCAGTTGCCGGCCGACCATGAAATTGGTCGCTCACTCATTCCATCCTGGAATCCTGTTTCGGATTCTTCCCTTCGCACGCGACCGGCCCGCACATGTTTGCTCTGGATGTCCTATCACGAATCATCCACGTTGGCACCGCGATCACCTTGGTCGGTGGTTCTGCGTTCATGCTGATGGTTTTGCTCCCGTCCGCCAAACTGATCTCCGAGGAAGCCCATCAAACGTTGGCTCAAGCCGTGACGGGGCGATGGAAACGGTTCATTCATGGCGGCATCCTGCTGTTTTTGCTCAGCGGTTTTTACAACTACATGCGAGCGATCCCGAATCACAAAGGGGACGGGCTGTACCACGGTTTGCTGGGCGCGAAGATGCTGCTCGCGTTCGCGATTTTCTTCCTCGCCTCGGCATTGGTGGGTCGCAGCGCCGCCTTCGCCGGCATTCGCGAAAACCGCTCCAAGTGGTTGAAAGTCATCGTTCTGTTCGCCGCCATCATCGTGGGCATCTCCGGTTTTGTGAAAGTTCGCGGGGTCCCCGCAACCTCGAATGAGGTTGCCACCTCTGTCCCCGTCCAAGTTGATCCGGCCGACACCCCGGAACCGCAACCGGCGACCGCTGAGTGAATCGTCTGCGAACGTGGAGGGAACAATTCTTTCGCCCGGGAGAGATCCAGCTTTTGGTTTGGTCCACGGCGTGGTTCTTCTGTTTGCTGGGCGGCTACTACCAACTGCGTCCCCTTCGCGAAGCGGAAGCGTTTGCTCGCGGCAGCGATGAGATTCCGTGGCTGTTCTTGGCGAGCTTCCTGGCAATGCTGGTCGCCTCCCCCATCTACGCCTCCGTCGCCAACCGCGGCCGCGGAATGCGGTTGGTCAGCCGTGTGTATCGATTCTTTGAACTGAACTTGCTCGTCTTTTTTTTCGCGATGCAAGCCAGTGACCCACACGTGGCCGCCTGGGTCGGGCGTTTCTATTTCGTCTGGTTGAGCGTCTTCAATCTGTTTGTGGTTTCGCTGATGTGGAGCGTTTTCACGGACTCGTATCAAAGCGATCAAGCCAAGCGTTTGTTCGGCTTCATCTCGGCGGGAGGAACCATCGGCGGAATCGCGGGGTCGGCCTTTGCATCCTGGCTCTCGCAGCAGGTGGACGTTTCCTATGTCTTGATCGCTGGCATCGTCGCCTTGGAACTGTGCCAACAATGCGGCCACTTTTATGCGAAAACGAAATCCAAGCAGGCCCGAGTGAGTGCGGACACGGACAACGGGATCCCCCAAGAAACCGCCGCCGAAACTCCAGGACTGGCCTCGATGGAAAATGCTGACTCGCCCAACGCGGGTCCAGCCCAAGCCAAGACCTCGATGTGGGTCGGCGTTCGAGCGGTTGGCAAATCACCGTATCTGTTGGGGCTGTGCGTGTTTTTATTGACGCTGCAAGCATGCGCGACCACCGTCTACTGCGAACAAGCGGATTTCATTCGCGAAGCGGGGCTGAACAAGGCTGACCGATTCGCTCTGATGTCCCAGATCAATCTCTGGGTGCTCAGCCTCACGCTCGCGATTCAATTGCTCGGCACCGCTGCCTTGCTGCGTCGTCTCGGCATGGCAATCGTCCTCGGCGTGTTCCCGATGATCTACGTGATCGGGTTCGCCGGATTGGCGTTTTGGCCCAGTCTCCACTGGATCGTCGCGTTGGTTGTCGTCCACCGAGCGGCCAGCTACTCCGTGTTCGCACCCGGAATCCAGGTCCTGTACACGGTGGTGGATCGCCGCACGCTGTATCAAGCCAAAGGTTTTCTGGACACGGCCGTGGTCCGAGGAGGCGACGTCATGTCGGCACAATTGTTCGGGCTCCTGCGTTTCAGTGGCCTGAGTTTGACGGCAATCGCCGCCGGATTCCTGCCTCTCGCGGTCCTGACCGGGTGGTTAGGGATGCGAACCGGCCGCCAGCAGGCAGAAATGCAGCGGCGCGGTCGACCGGCCGGCCATGATTGACCCGCTCGTTGGCCATTCGTAGACTTGTTCGGTTTCCACCCAGCAATTCTCGACGAAATTCGCCCACGCCGGCCAGCATTCGCTTGCCGGCATCTTTTTTTCGTCGATCTTTCTCATCATTCAGTTCTGATGTCATCTGATTCTCACGGCCACCTGGGACCCCCGCCGCTCATGGACCAAGCGATTGCGAAAGCCGACACTCTCATCGAAGCCATGGGGTGGATCCGTCGTTTTCGTGGCAAAACGATGGTCATCAAACTCGGTGGCAGTCTGCTAGAGGACCAAGAAGCACTCCATCATTTATTACTGGATGTGATCTTCATGGAAACCGTCGGACTGCGTCCGGTGGTGGTGCATGGTGGTGGCAAGGCAATCACAGCGGCAATGGCCAAAGCGGGGATCCAAGCCCAATTCATTCGCGGCCGTCGCGTCACCGACGAGGAATCGCTGAAGGTCGTCGAGCAAGTTCTCGCGGGAGAATTGAACGTCGAACTGACCGAGATGATGGAACATCTGGGTGGCCGCGCAGTCAACTTGTCGCCACGCACCACGTGCGTTTTGAAAGGCAAAAAACTGATCGATCCCGAGGGTGATGACCTGGGATACGTTGGGGAAGTGACTGAGGTCGACCGCGACGTGATCGAAAGCCTGGCTTACACCGATCAAGTCGCCGTGATCCCCTCGTTGTGCGAGGATGAGCAGGGCCAAATGTACAACGTCAACGCTGACACCGCCGCGATGGCTGTCGCTCAATCACTCGGTGCGGACAAACTGGTTTTCCTTTCCGACGTCAACGGTGTTCGTCGCGACCCCGAAGATCCCTCCACCATCATCCCCGCGTTGTCCGCCGATGAGGCTCGCCAGTTGATCACCGATGGCGTGATCAAATCCGGCATGATCCCAAAGGTCGAGGCCTGCTTGGAAACCTTGGGACGCGGCGTGCAAAAGGTTCACATCATTGACGGTCGCTTGCGCCATTCCTTGTTGCTAGAAATCTTCACCACGGACGGCGTGGGCACGGAGATTCACCAGTGAAGGCAACTGGCAGCGACGATTGCCCGCTTGGCGAAGGCTGGATCAATGCGATCGCGGGCCGCCTCTCACCCACCGGTGGAAACTCGTGTCGTGACGCGCTGCATCAATTCGCGGACCAACCGGAATGGCGCGGCGATGTTGCGTTGCGAACCAAGATCGCAGAGCAACTTCGAACGCTGACCCAACACGATGCCTCCACGATCGCGGACTGCATCAGCGCATCGACGAAAGACCAGGCCCTGGAGCATGCTCTCGCAACGGGGCGCCGTCACCATCAGTCGCTGCAAGCCTCCGACACCAATTCTGGTGACGTCGCCTTGCCACCCAAGTGCCTGTGCTTGGTCGGCAGCGATCATGGACGCAGCATCGTGGCCAGAATGGCAAGTGGCAAATCATCCCTGCGAGGTAGCGAGTGGCCCTTGTTGCCCGGATTCGTTCACGCTTCCACCGATCGCTTCGTTGACCGCATCGATTCGTCCACAGCCGTGGCCTTGGTGTCCCCGTGGGATTTCAACGGTGTCGGACAACCCTTGACTGCGGAATGGTGGGCGCAGTGCCGACAACGATGCGACGAGACCGGCACCTGCTTGATCATCGACCATGGCAACCTCCCCGCAGTCGGAAACGGACACCTCTTCGCACATGAGATGGTCGCAGGAATCTCGGCTGACGCTGTGATCCTTTCAGCCGGACTGACATTTGATCTGCCCGGTGGGTTGCTGGTGCTTGGCCAATCTCTCGCATCGCATGCACAGGGTTTGGTTCCCTCCAATGATCTGGTCGGACATTTGATCTCCTCCACCCTCGCGACGCTCATTCAAACCGACGCACTCACGACAGACACGGACGCTTTCGCAATCGCATTGGCAGAACGAATTGCGACCCGTGGTTGTGTTCGCGATCTGCACGTCAGTGGTCACACCGTGGTCCTGGAACTGGACGTTGACACGCAAGCTTGGCTCGAAAAAGCCAACGCGAAGAAACTGCACGCATCGATCTGCAGCGAACACTCCGTGCTGTTCCAGCCTCCTTTGTTGATGACAAACGAAGAACACACCAACCTGATCGACCGAATCGATGCCGTGCTGGCGGGGTTGGAACAAAATCAGCAACCGCCCCCCTCCTCCGATCAAGTGATTCCGGAGGAAGACGCTGGCCCGGAGGCAATGCCAAGCGACTCCCTTGCCGGTGCAGTCGCGACGGGGGCACTGGCAGACAGTGCACTCACAGATCCTGTGATCACCGACGAAACCCGGGAAGCAGCCCTCCCAAACGAAACAAAAGCGGATTCAGACAACGCGAACGAGGCGTTTGAAGAGGATGAATCCGAGGAAATGGTCGAGGAAGATCCTGTCGAGGAGGACGAAGAAGACGAGGACGAATTCGACGAGGAGTACGACGAAGAAGAACAGGTAGAGGAAGAGGAAGTCGACCAAGAAGAAGACGACGAACCAACCGAACAAGATGAAACTGAACTGGAAAGCAACGAACTGGACGAGTTCGAATCCAACGAGGAAACGGAGAAACATTGATGCGACACTTGCTCACCCTCTTTGATCTGACCCCGCAAGAGTTGCGTCAGATTTTAGCAACCGCTCAAACCCTCAAAGCCAAATTGAAGCAGGGCGAACGGCCCGCGATCTTGGAACGCTACACACTGGCGTTGCTGTTTGAAAAACCAAGTTTGCGGACCCGCGTCAGCTTTGAGACGGGCATGAATCACCTTGGGGGCAGCAGTCTGTTCCTAGGCGATGACGTCGGCTGGGGCAAACGCGAATCGCCATCCGACTTCACTCGAGTGCTCGGTCAATTCGTTGACGCAGTCGCGTGTCGCGCGAAGTCTCATGAACGTGTCGAGCAACTGGCGAAATACAACGCCGTTCCGGTCATCAACAGCCTCACTGATCTCTGCCATCCCTGCCAAGCGATTGCGGATGTGTTGACGCTGCAGGAAAGCTTCGGTGATGTCAAAGATCGCCACATGGTGTTTGTCGGTGACGGCAACAACGTCTCCCGTTCATTGGCCCTCGCCTGTGCGATGCTGGACATTCAGTTCACGCTTGCCCGCCCAGACGGCTACGAACTCGACCAACCTTGGCTCGATCGCATCACGGCCAAATACCCGCACGCGAAACTGAACCAGATCACGGACCCAATCGCTGCGGTCCAAAACGCCGACGCGATCTACACCGACGTTTGGACCAGCATGGGACAGGAGGCGGAGTCGATTGAACGACGTGCCGCCTTCAAAGAATTCCAAGTCAACGAGGCGTTGCTCGAAGCGGCTCCGAAAACCGCCCGCGTGCTGCATTGCTTGCCCGCCGTGCGAGGCGAGGAGATCACCGACGCGGTGATGGATGGTCCGCAGAGCGACGTGATCGAACAGGCGGGCAATCGGATGCACGCCCAAAAGGCGTTGATGATTCAACTTCTGCGTCCCGAGTGGATCGCAGAAAACATTCGCGTTTGATGCCGAACCCACTCGCTCAACACGAGCGAGCGTGGTCCATCCAACGTCAACGAATCAGCGCTGTGCGAATTGCAATTCGGCCGACACGAAGGGGTTGGTTTGAACCTTCCCGGGAGTGAAGTCGGCCGAATTCGAAACCAACGTGGTGGCGGACTCGGAATCGGTTTCCACGTCGCTCGACTTGCTGCTTTTCACTTTGGACTTCGTGACCAAGTGCGAGGTCGACTCACCGGCCTTGCAGACATAAGGATTCGAAACCGGTCCGACGTAGCCGCGACGTTGATTCATGGGTGCCACTTGGCTGCGATAGTCCGCTCCGGGACTCACAACGGGTGGCGACGCAAAGGGGCTGACACCGTAGGGACGGTAGTGACGCGTGCCGTAGTAAACCGGTGGGTTGGTCGCGAAATACGGCGGGTTTGGGATGCTGGATCGATACGTCGATCCGTAGGGCTGATAAAAACCGTATGGTTGGAACCCAAATGCATAGGGCGACTGAGCGGACGCTTCTTCGCAGCCTGCAACAACCGCCAAACCCAAGAAAAGGCGTTGGATCGATCGCTTCAAGCGACTCGAACCCCGCGAAAAGGCAGATTTCTGAGACAACATAGCTGGCCCGCTTTCTCTCATAGAATGAGGTGTGATTGGATCATTTGGCAAACTTCGATCGTGAACACCCCCGTGTCCATTCCACCGTAGTCACCCGTCCAATCGTTGCAATCCAAACAACCACCCCGAAGCCAAATAATTTCGCAAATCGAACATAGAATTTCCCCGCACGCTGCCATTCCGTTCCACTGCGTGATAAACGTTCACCTGAGTTCGCTGTTCACGATTCCCCATTCCGCCCATCCGGTCCATGAAAATGAAACTTGCCTGCGTCATCCACTCGCTCGACGGCGGCGGAGCCGAACGAGTGATGGCGGGCTTGGCATCGCGACTGGCAGGTCGCTCGCACTCTGTCACGCTGATCACCCTGGACGATGGAAGCCACGACCGACACAAAGTCGACTCACGAGTCTCGCGTCAGTCCATTCACGTCTTGTCGACGCCCGAATCCCCTGTCTCTCTCTGGGCGCGGACCCGCCGTCTGCGAGCAACGATCGCCGCTGGCAACTTTGACGTGGTGCTCTCCTTCTGCGACGCCACCAATTGGCTGACGCTGCTGGCGACCCGCGGGCTCGGCGTCCCCGTCGTGGTCAGCGAACGCAGCGACCCCAAGCATCAATCGCTCGGCCGAACGCGCGAGTTCTTGCGGCGGCAGTTGTACCCCAAGGCTTACCAAGTCGTGTGCTTGAGCGAAGACGTGGCAACCACGCTGCAGTCGAGCACACGCTGCCACACGCTTGTGATCCCATCCGCCGTGGAGGCTCCCACCAACGCCCCCACCACCATGCGTCCAACCAGCCCGAACGAGGAAAGTGATCCCGACGGGAAGACACAACAGATCGTTGCGGTCGGACGTCTGGAACACGAAAAAGGATTTGACCGATTGATTCGCTGCCTCGCGGCATTGCCAGGCGATGCACCGGAATGGCAACTCACGATTCACGGCGAGGGCAGCCAGCGAGGTTCTCTGAAATCACTGGCTCGGGAACTCAACGTGGATTCGCAAGTCGAGTTCCCTGGTTGGACGCGGCCGATCTGGCCGGCTTATTCCAACGCCGACTGGTTCGTTTTGCCCAGCCGATACGAAGGGTTCCCGTCTGCGTTGTTGGAAGCCATGGCTTGCTCCACCGCTGTGCTCGCAGTCGACGCTGCAGGAGCGGTCCGAGACGTGATCGATCATGGCCGCAACGGTTGGCTGGTCGAAAACAATGACACCGCTTTACGCGACGGACTCCAGCACTGCTTGGCTTCTTCCGAACTGCGAACGCATCTGGCTCTGCATGCGGGGGAAGTGGTGGACCGCTTTGGGTGGAAGGCGATGGTGGACGCTTACGAGACCTGCCTGCAAGAAGCCTGCGAGGGGCGTCCTCGCCCCTGACCCGCTGAGCAGGTTGGCAGGAATGATCGGGCATAATCATGTAAGCCGTTTGGGCGTTGGGCTGGGCTGCGAAATGTTTGATGTTGGCGTTCGGATAGCGAATGCAATTCTTCTTCCGGCTCGCTGTCCTTCTTCATCCCGGTAGGGATGTCAGATGGTAGCCGGGGGTTGCTGCGTAGCAGCGTACCCCCGGAAACCGTGCGTCCCCAAAAACACTCTCCATCCCGCCGTGGCCATCGGCCACGGCGGGATGGAGAGTGGCGGCGTGGGCTACAGGTCCGTCGGTGGCGCGATCGCTTGCCGACGGCTACCATCTGAAATCCCTACCGGGATGAAAACTTGCGCAAACGAATGCGTTCCATCACACCACATATTTCGCAGCCCAGCGTTCGCCCCGGTTTTGCGTGGGAACCGTGGCGAACGCCAAACGGCTCACATACCCGATGACACCTGCGTACCTGCTTCGCTCTCGTCTGATGGATTCCAAGCCGGTCGGACTGACTTGAAAACGACGAAAAGCCCGACGGGCCTGCAAGCAGACCGGTCGAGCTAGTCGTGGGGGTGGGTCGTGGATCCAACGCGCGTGTGTCGGACGACAACCACCCAAGCCTCCGCCCCTACGAAGGTGATGAGAACCGATCTGGCCCGGTCAGTGACTCGGGTTCAGACCTGGTTCGTGTTCAGGTGTTTCAGCGAGGGATGGGTTTCCGTCGCACAGGTTGTGGTGAGTACTCGGCAGGTTCCGCGACCGATGTGGTCACGGGTGCCGTGTAGGCCGCGGGTTGGACTCGGCGAGCCGTTCCCCACGACGCACCATCGCTGGACGATGCGGCGGGCGACCGAAGTGGCTGAGCCGATTCGATCGAAGGAGCCGGTGTCGGAACGGTCACGGGAGCCGACAGCCGATCAATGGGCTGAGGAGCCTGCAACATTTCATGAGTGCTGGTGCCGTACTCGCTGAGTGGTTGATCTTCAATTCGCATTGGGTCGCGAACAATTCCCATGTCCATTGGCAACGAATCGCCGTTGGCATCGCCGAAGAAGACTTGGCCGTCAGCCGCGTTCATCTCGAACTCACCCGGTGGCAACATTTGCCCGTGGGTGCTGGTTCCACTGCCAACGATTTGCGAAACGGAATCCGCATCCCGAACAGGCCCTTGGCGAACCACGCCTGGACGAGTCACACCGTACTGCAATTTCTTGCCAGCACTTCGTTCACGAGCTCGTTCGAGTGCGTCCCAGTAGGCTTTCTTGTTCCATGGTCCTTCTCGCAGGGTGATGCCGCTGTTGGCGAGCAAGGTTCCCTTCAAGTAGTCCACGTAGCTCAGCGACTTGCTGTATTCGGCCAATGCACGGTAGTAGCTGATCTCGGCTTGAGCCTTGCGTTGCTGACTTTGCAGGACCACGTTGATGTCTCGTGTGCCAGCTTCGTATTCCGCCAATCGAGTTTCCACTTCGGTTTCAAACGCTTGCCATTGCTGGGCGTTGGTGTGAGTCAGTTGGTAATGCGAGCGAGCCTTGCGAACGGCACCCGACAACTTGCTGACAAGCAATCGTTCGTCCTCTTGCAACTTGGATCGTTCGCGAACAATGCGGAGCTTTGCGTTCTGGATGCGTGCCAATTCACGACGTGCACCAAAGGCGGGCGGAGTCACTTCGAGGCGTACCGCACCTTCTTGGAAATCACCACCGGTCAGGCTGCCGAGTGCGGAACTGCCTGGTTCAGGAAATTCACCGGTGCCGCCATTGGGAGGACCGAGCGTGTCACCGACACCGACCCAGCGGTACAGCAACGACAGGTTGACCTCGGGAAGGATCTGGTTCTTGGCCGAGATCACTTCCAGTTCTTGTTGCTTGATCCGAGTCTTGGTCTGACGAAGCTCAGGCGACAAGTACAACATCTGAGCAACTGACTCGAACCAATCGAATTCAACTCGAGCGAGCGTTGGTTCGTCGATCGGACGAATCAAAAGCCCATCCGTTGCAGCCAATCCCATCAGCTCCCGCAATCGGTTTTCGGCACCATAGACACCAGCACCATCCGGCCCGGGCAAATTCGATCCAGCCAGTGCCGTTTCGAGCTGAGCTTGGAACTGGAAGTACTGTCCTTTGGCTTGCGAAAATTCTTGCAATGTTCCCGTGCCGTTTTCCAACGCGAGTTGTGCAAACTGCTGAGTCGCCATCGCACTGTTGCGAGCGACCACGGCCGTGGCCACATTGCGATAGGAAACGTACAGGTCCCAGTAAGCGTTCTCAACGTCACGGACCAAGTTGCGAACTTGAATTTCATATTCGGCGATCGACACGTCTTCGTTCAGGCTGGCCAAGACAACCGGGATTCGGTTGACCAAGGTGCCGCGGTTCCGCATCAAAGGTTGTTGAACTTGTGCTTCCATCGTCACGGTGTAATCACTTGGAACCACTCGCGATGCGGAGTTCAGAGCCAACGGTGCCGTGGGCAAGTTACTGTAACCGTAAACCAATTGGTGACGCAGCGTGGCGACCCCACCGGTTGCGAAGCGTTTGCTGATCGCGGCTTGAGCGGTCACATCATCGGATTGAAACAACGACGTTGAAACAGCACTGTTGCCCGAGTTTCGTGGACGGTCGGTGTTGCTGTAGCTCAGGAAACCGCTGGCTTGAGCATCGAATTCGGCCAAGGCATCTTCGACACCGCCGACTTGGTTGGCTCGCAACACACCACGAGGCAGCGTGCGGTTGCCATTGCTATCCACCGTCAAAGGAACCGACTGAGTGGTCGTTTGCTGGATGGCGACATCATAGATGCTGCCAAACTGATCTGCGGTTCCGCTGATGAACTGATCGGACACGTTTTGACGGGTTTCTGCGATCCCGCTGGTGGTGACGTAGAACTTCGCATTTTGCAACGCGATGTTGGTCGCTTCTTCCAGCGTCAGATCCCAGAACTGGTAGTCGTGATTGCCAATCGCAAGCGGTGGCAACGACTCCGTCGCTTCGGGCAGACTCTCCACGTCCACATCCGGATATTCAATCTGGGTGGCTGAGTTGAGATAGTAGTTCAGGTCCGGAGACTCGTTCAAGAAGAACGGCTGAGTTGGTGCGCACCCACTGGCGATCAGGAGTGTGATTCCCAATTGCAGTTGTGCAGTCAAACGGATCAGTGAGCGATTCATGCCCTGGACTTCCCTGGCGCGGTGCCGCCGCAGAACATGCCCCACGAGTGCCGCGAGTGCGGCATGGCATGTCCCCGAACGGGCCGAGTGTGGAAAGCCCCCCTATGAAAAGTCCCGCCCAACAACGTTCCACCGAATGGAACGAGACCTTCATCCGAAAGTAGTTATCGGATGGCGGTCGGGTAAACTTTGACGGCAATCGGAAAAAACGTGAAGTTTCTCTCCCTTTGTCTGCGCAGCTCGTTTTCGAGCCAAATCGGCACCGTTTCAGCGTCTCTCATCATGAAGATTGGATTGAGAAAGAATGCGTCCTGCCGCAATGTCCAGTACAAAGGGCACTCAGCATGAAACGTTTTTGTGAAACGCGACCAAAGTCGAGCGCCCCCCTGTTCCGTCAAGCAGCGCTCCGCTCCATGCCATCGGCCACGACGAACCAGCGTTCACCGCGATCACTTCACATTTTCCAAAGACAATGAGCACCTCACGTGAACAGTTGGGGCAACTGTTCTTCTCGGTGACTGGTTCTACTTTGTGACTGACACTCGATCTCCCGCCAACTCTCTCGCCTGAATTCCACCATGAAACTCTCCCAGCGTTTGCATCCTCGCCTGCTTCCTGTTTTCCTCCTGTCGCTCTGTTTCACGTCGCTCTGTTGCTCACAACCGTGCCGCGCTGAGGAACCTGCACTGAAATGGTGGAAGGGCAATATCCACGCGCACTCGCTCTGGAGTGACGGCGATCAATTCCCAGAGATGATCGGGGACTGGTACCAATCCGAGGGCTACAACTTCCTGGCCCTGACCGACCACAACGTGCTCAGTGAAGGCTCGCGATGGATGGACTATTCGAAAATCCTGCAGCGCAGCGACGCCGGAATCCTAGATCGCTACCGAGCCCGATTCGGCGACGCGTGGGTCGAAACTCGCGGCACAGAGGATCAAGCGGACTACCAAGTGCGGCTCAAACCGCTCGATGAGTTCCGCTATCTGCTCGAACAACACCACCAATTCATCCTGATTCCCGCGGAAGAAATCAGCGACCGCGGCGATGGCAAACCGGTTCACATCAACGCGACAAACTTGGCCGAAGCCCTCGAACCCGCCGGCGGCGACACGGTTCGCCAAGTGATCGAAAACAACCTGCGAGCGATTCTGGAACACGAAAAGGCTCACGGACGCGAAGTCCTGCCGCACGTGAACCATCCCAACTTTCACTACGCCGTGACCGCCGAGGACCTCGCATCAGTCGTCTCCGAACGGTTCTTCGAAGTCTACAACGGGCACCCCGGTGTCAATCATCTCGGCGACGACGATCACCCCAGCATCGAACGCATGTGGGACATCATCAACGCCCTGCGTCAAACTTCGCTGAACGTCCCACCGATGATGGGCATCGCAACCGATGACAGTCACGAATACCATGGCAAGCCCGGATCGCGCCCCGGCCGCGGATGGGTGATGGTCCGCAGCCAATACCTGACGCCTGAGCACCTGATCCGCGCGATGAAACGCGGCGACTTCTACGCATCCAGCGGGGTCAGCCTGGACGACATGAACTACGACCCCGAGTCACAAACCCTGTCACTGAAAATCCAATCGGATCCCGACACGACGTATCAAACCAAGTTCATCGCCACCCTGGCCAAGGAAGACGGCCTGATCGACGAGCACCGAATCGGCGTGACCGTCGGAGCTTCCGACAGCCTTCAGCCTCAGTACACCCTGACCGGAAAAGAACTGTATGTCCGCGCGGTCGTGACCAGCAGCCAACCTCCCCGAGACCCGTCCTTCCAGGACCAAAAACAGCAGGCTTGGACCCAGCCTGTCGGTTGGGAATCCCCCTGATTCGCTGTTTTCCAGCGGCTTGATCCTGCGAGATCCCGGGACCGTGCGTGAACTCTATGTTGATCGCCGGTCAGAGGCAGATTATCGTAGATCGCATGAGCAAGAACAAAAACCTAAACATCTCCCGGGGTCTCGAAGGCTGGACCGTTCGGATCGTCCGCCAAGGCGAGCAACATTCCAAGTACTTTCGGTTCTCCGATGGCGGGATCCGAAAGTCGCTGGCCAAGGCCCAGAAATGGCGTGACGCCAAGATCAAAGAGCTCGGCGAGCGACAGTGGCGCAAGGGACCTCGCAAAAAACCCACCAACAACACCTCGGGTGTGACCGGCGTCAGCAGAAACTTTTACGGCCGCTGGGTGGCGACTTGGCAGGAAGAGGGGGTCCAACGTTTCTTGACGTTCAAAACCAAGCGGGAAGCCGTCGCACACCGAAAAGCAATGATCGAAGACATGGGCTAGCCGTACGACGGACTTCCGAGTCCGTCGGTGCCAAGAACGATGGATTTCGTAAGGCCATCGCTCTGCGTCCCGACCCAAGCGTTCCGGCAATCCTTTGCACGTCCGCCACACGATGCCTGCGACATGGACTTCGCCGTCGAATCGATCACTCCCCCGTCAGCTTGCCCATGCTAATTCGTTCTTCCACTTGAAATCCGAGTGATCGATAGAATGCAACAACCTCGCTGTTGTCGGCGATCACTTGCAGGTTCACCTTCGGGCAACCACGACGGGCCAGTTCCGATTCAGCATGCCGGATCAATCGAGTCCCCACGCCACGTCGCCGGAAGGCAGGCGACACCGCGACGGAATACAGCCATCCGCGATGCCCGTCGTATCCGGCCATCACCGTGCCCGCCACATTCTCTTCGTCCGTTGCCACGAAGAACAATCCATCGTCCGCAGCCATTTTGCGATCGATCGACGTGCCAGGATCATTATGCCCAGTGGAGCGAGGAAATACCGTCAACCAAAGATCCACAACCGCATCACGATCTTCGGCGACGAACTTGCTTATCAACATGAATCCTCGCCAATCAAGAAACCAATTTTCAGCGATCAATCCGATCGCCGGGTTGCCCAGTAGTTTGGGTCTTGCGAACCGTGTGCGACAGCGACGACAACAACATCCTCGCCATCAACACGGTAGATCACACGAAACGGAAATCGACGCAACAGATAAAAACGATGCCGAGCATCGCATTTCGGAAAGCGCATCGCGTCGGTCGAAATCAACGCGATTGCGTGATCAAACTCTTTTGAATTCCTCGGCGACACCGATGCTCTTCTTTGAATACCAACTCAAGGATTCGGAATAGTCGCGTTCGGCATCCTTTAAAACGATCACATTAACCATCGAGGCCTGCCTGGCGACGAGCACGCTCGCGGACTTCTCCCCAAGGCGCACCGGACGTTTCTCCGGAATCATAAGCATCGCTTCGTCGATTCGCCTCAGCAATCCACTGCGAATCCGGTGGAACCCAGTCAGCTGGTGAGATGCCGTCCCAAAGCGCTTCAATCAACCTTGCTCTCTCTTCGGAAGGAAGAGCCTTCGCAGCCGTCAGAATTTCATTCATCGTGGTCATTTTGCTGTCGCTCAACTGATTCGAGACAAGGGAAAACAAAGACCGCATTCACTCGACGTGGCTTTCCCATTCTATCAGCCGTCTTCAATCTCTGTTGAAGAATCAAGGCAGCAGAAAAACCTGGAGCTTGCGGCATCCGTGGGCGCCCAGAACCAACGACTGCTCGATATCGGCCGTCTTGCTGGGGCCGGACACAAAGACACCAAAACCAGGGTCGGGAGTGCCGATTCGGGCGTACGCTTCGTGCATGTTGTTCAGCAAATCCGATCGCGAAATCACGATCGCTAAGTACTGGGCGATGAAGATCATGACACGGTGAGGCAGCGTCTTGCCGTCGATCCAAATCGCTCCGTTCTCGGCCACACCAAACTCGCCGCGAACGATCGTCCAGTCCAACGTTGACAAGGCATGCGGGTCGTCGATGGTCGCTAAATCCACGGTCGGCGTGACCGCGTCGGGAACCGTTGACGCGATCCGGCGAGCGGACTGGAAGACTTCGATGGTTTGCAATTTCTCGCGAATTTCGCTGGGCGTGTTGACCAGATGGGCTTCGCCGCCCACCGATGCCAACGTGTCTTGAAACTGCTGCAAACGATCCTCAAACTGAATCACGCGAGCGGGATCGATCGTGGGCAACTCCGGCGCATCGACGATGCAACCTTTCAATCGATCCAAAATGATCTGCCGACTGTTGGATTGTGCTTCGCTCATGATCGCTCCTCCTTCGAAGCCGTTGCCGCCCCCGATGGCCGGTTCTTCGCATACCACTCGTGGAACGATTCTTTGGGAGGTTCAGGAAGGTCTCGGTCTTTGGCCCACGTGTTGAAACGATTGTGCGTTAGCGATTTCGGCAGCACCTTCAGACTGACTCGCCCGAAGTACCCCGCCGCAGCAAACAGCGTTGGGTTGCGGAACAAGAACGAAGCCGCTTTCATCGCCATGCGTTTGTTCCAGGCAACCAAGCGTTTTCCCACCAAGACCTTTCGCCACGCCAGCAACTGGTGATGCAGTGGAATCTTGACGGGGCAAACGTCGGTGCATGATCCGCACAAGCTGCAGGCAAAGGGCAAACTTTTGTGAGCCTTGGCATTTTTCGCGGGGCCCAGCACGCTACCGATCGGACCGGGAACGGTGGCCCGATAGCTGTGCCCGCCACTGCGGCGATACACCGGGCAAGTGTTCATGCAAGCGCCGCAGCGGATGCAGTTCAAAGACTCACGAAAGGTTTTGCTGTCGCGAATTTTCGAGCGACCGTTGTCGACCAACACGATGTGCAGTTCGCTGTTCTCGTCGCGGGGCCCGTGAAAGTGCGACGTGTAGCTGGTGATCGGCTGGCCGGTTGCACTGCGAGCAAGCAACCGAGTGAACACCGACAGGTCCTGGAACCGTGGCACCAACTTTTCGATGCCCATGCAAGCGATGTGAATTCGCGGCAAGGAAACGCCCAGGTCGGCGTTGCCTTCATTGGTGCAAACGACCAAACCGCCGGTGTCCGCGATCGCGAAATTGACGCCGGTGATTCCGACTTCACCGCTCAAAAACTTGCCCCGCAAGTGCCCCCGTGCGGCTTCGGTCAACACCTGTGGGTCCGACTCGCCAGCGCGTGTGCCGAGATGCTGATGAAAGGTGTCGCCGACTTCTTCTTTTTTGATGTGAATCGCCGGCAGCACAATGTGACTGGGAGTTTCGCCACGCAATTGCACGATGCGTTCGCCCAAATCCGTGTCGACGACCTCGATGCCGTTGTCGATCAAGTATTCGTTCAGACCGCACTCCTCGGTCAACATCGATTTGCTCTTCACGATCCGAAGTGTGTCGTTGCGGCGAAGCAATTCCAACACAATGCGGTTGTGCTCTTCCGCGTCAGCCGCCCAGTGCACCACCGCTCCCAATCGAGTTGCATTGGCCTCGAACTGTTGCAGGTACTCGGGCAACTTTGCGATCGTATGATTCTTGATCGTCGACGCTTGCTCGCGGAGGTACTCCCACTCGGGAATCGATTGCGCTTGCTTGTCACGTTTGCTGCGAACGAACCACAACGAATCATCATGCCAATGCGACCGAGGTTCATTGGTCACAAACTCACGAGCGGCACTCGGGTGATCGACGATGGGAAGAGTAGAGGTCAAGAGAAGTCACTTCGCTTTGGAATTCATTCAAACAAACAAGAACGCCGAAACCGTCAAACGGTCAGGGATTCGTCAACGCTGAGGAAGCTCGGTCGGCGTCGGGGGAACCTTCCTGCATCGCCTCCACCAACACCTCGGCAATGTGTTTGACCGACATCGGCATGTTGCGCCGGCGGATCAACCCACCCATGTGCATCAGACAGCTCATGTCACCGGCAATCATCACTTCACTGCCGGACGAGATGTGATCCGTCACGCGATCGATTCCCATCGCCACACTGGTCTCTCGTTCAGCAACCGCAAACGTCCCTCCAAAACCACAGCATTCGTCCACGCGGGTGAGTGACTTCAGCTCGATTCCATCCAGCGATTCCAGTAACAGCCGCATTTTGTCTTCCCGCGGCGTCATGTTTTCACTGCACGCGCCCAGCCGCAATTCTCGCAGGCCGTGGCAACTGGAGTGAATGCTCGCCGGCCGTGGATACCGTCCGGGAATCGATCGGACTCCCAGGCGATCCACAATGAACTCGCACAGCTCATACGTGTTTTCACGCAAATGCTGGAATTCGGTGTCATCGGGACCAAAGTAATCGGCGTAATGGTTCCGAATCATCGACGCACAGCTGCCGGAGGGGCACACCACAGCGTCATACCCAGCAAACCGCTCCACCCACTGCTTGGCCACCGGAGCCGTTTCGGCATCGCATCCAGTGTTCGCCATTGGTTGCCCGCAACAGGTTTGCCCGGCGGGATACTCCACTTGGACCCCCAAGCGTTCCAGCAACGTCAATGTCGCGATCGCGACATCGGGAAAGAACTGGTCGATGTAGCAGGGAATGAACAGAGCAACAGACATGCGAGGCTGGGCAAAAAGGCAGAAAAGAGGAAAATCGCGTGCGTGAGCAAACAGATTGCGCTAACGCAGAGAGTATAGACTAACGGTCCAGGGCCGGAGAGAACGCCCTCCGCGGAAATGGTTCCGGTTGATTTGTCGCGTCTCAAGAGTCAGGATGAAGTCGCGCCCCATTCGCCTCCTTCGGATGAAACATGATCTCCGCCGTCAAACCCACCACGTGCACGCTGGTTGTTTCCAAGGGACAATCTCGCAATCCGGCCAAACGAGGGCTGGAATCGGCGATCGCACAGGCCGCGGGCCAGCTCGACGGCGTCGAGGTCATCATGGTGCCTCACTTGTACGATTTGCCCAAGGGTGGTGAATCCCTGGAACTGCTGCAAAAGATCGAGGGCGACCTGATCGTCTGCAGCTGGATCTTCTCGCGAGCCGCTCACTGGGTCCTGGACCGCAACGGGATCGGCGGGGCCACCGGCGAAGTCGAACTGGGGGCAGACGAAGACGACGAGGAAGAATTGTCGCTCCCAGACTCGGAATCCTCCGATTCAGCCGGCGACGAGCCAGAAGCCGTCGACCGGGTGACCGACCTGTACCCTCGCCCCGACCGAACCATTCACTGCCTGGACCTGAAGGTCTCCGAGTCCGTGGACGATTTCATCGGCGAAATCAAACGCATCCTGAACATCGCCGCCGAGCCCGATCAATCGCTGCCGATTGTCGGCGGAAAGATTGTCGAAGTCGATGAAACGACCAGCCGACGTTGGTACCCGGTCATCGATTTCAGTCGCTGCACGAACTGCATGGAGTGCATCGACTTCTGCTTGTTCGGCGTCTACGGCGTGGATGGAGTCGAAAACATCTTGGTGGAGCAACCTGACAACTGCCGCAAAGGTTGCCCTGCCTGCAGTCGCGTGTGTCCCGAAAACGCGATCATTTTCCCACAGCACAAAGCCCCCGCGATCGCTGGTGCCGAGACCGAAGGCGACGAAGGTTTCAAGATCGACCTGTCGCAGTTGTTTGGTGCTCCCACCGACAAGGGCGACCCGATCGCCACCGCCGCCCGAGAACGCGATGAACAGTTGCTGCTCACCGGACGTGAGGCAGTTGGAATCGATGACAACCTGAAAAAGCGACAAGCTGCCTTGAGTGAGAAGCCCAAGGACAACCTGGATCGCTTGATCGATTCGCTGGACGAACTGGATCTGTAGGCCGCAGCGGCGCCCCGCCCAAAGCAGGTGATGCACCGCACTTCGAAACTGCACGACGTCTGCAAATGGGCGTGGCAGCGAGCCCGCCTCTCTTGCTTGGTCGAAAATATCCGATGAAAACCGGAGCTACGCTTGCGGTTCCGTCATCTTCCAAGGATCCAAGGCCTCGGTCAGAACGTCGTCGGCCAAGATTCCTTTTTCTTGGCACAGCTCGCGAATCGTTTGGCCAGACTTGAACGCTTCCTTGGCTAGCGCCGCGGCTTGTTCGTAGCCGATCAACGGGTTCAAGCTCGTGCACATCGAAAGGCTCTGCTCCACCGCGGCTTCGCAGGCTTCCTCGTTGGGTTCCATGCCATCCAAGCAGAAATCGATGAAGGCGGTCACGCCACCGGCCAACAACTCAATGGATTCCAAGATGGTGTGAGCCATCACGGGCATCATGATGTTGAGCTGGAAGTTGCCGCCGCATCCGCCGCTGACCGTCATGCAGGTGTCGTTGCCGATCACACGCGCGGCGACCTGCATCAACGACTCGCACATCACCGGGTTGACCTTGCCGGGCATGATTGAACTCCCTGGTTGGCGAGTCGGCAATTTGACTTCATAGAAACCACAACGAGGGCCACTGCCCAACCAGCGAATGTTGTTCGCCAACCCGAGCATGGTTTGAGCGATGCATTTCAGCCCGCCGTGCGAATCGACCAACCCATCGCGATTGGCATTGCCTTCGAAGTGGTTGACCGCTTCGATGAACGCGATCCCGGTTTGCTCGGACAAACTGGCTGCGACGCGGGCACCAAACTCAGGGTGCGTGTTGATCCCGCTGCCAACCGCCGTGCCACCAACCGGCAATTCCAAGACCGCGTCTCGGGCCGCTTCAGCGCGGGCGATCGACAATTCGACCTGTCTCGCAAAACCGCCAAACTCTTGCCCCAACCGCAACGGCGTTGCGTCCATCAGGTGAGTGCGTCCAATCTTGATGATCTTGTCCCAGGCCTGGGCTTTTTCCGTCAGCGACTCGTGCATGCGTCGTAACGCGGGCAGCAACCGATTTTCAATTTCATAGCCCGCGGCAACGTGAATCGCAGTCGGGAAAGTGTCGTTGGTCGATTGCCCCATGTTGATGTGATCATTGGGGTGAATCGACTTTGCCTCGGCCATCCGGTCGCCACCATCGATTTCGATCGCTCGATTGGACAGCACTTCATTGACATTCATGTTGCTGCTGGTGCCGCTGCCCGTTTGGAACACGTCCACGGGGAACTGGTCAGCAAGCTGCCCAGCAGCGACTTCTTTGGCCGCCGACAACATCGATTCGACTTGTCCATCGCTGAGCGGGTTCTTGCCAGAACCGGTCAGTTTTCCGAGATCACGGTTCGCGATCCCACACGCCAATTTGACGCGTCCCATCGCGGCGATCATCGACGGGGGGAGCTGCCATCCGCTGACGGGAAAGTTCTCGACCGCACGTTGAGTCTGGGCACCGTAGTAAGCGTTTTGCGGCACGCGGACTTCGCCCATCGAGTCGCGTTCGGTTCGAAAATCGGTCATGGCGTGGTTGGATCAACTGAGAGTGAAACGGGTCATCAAAAGCAAAAAACCGTCGGGACAACCATCCTAGCAATCCACCCAAACGGCGCGAACGACGCCCGAAACCCAAACTCAGCGATGGTTTCTGCTACGATCTGACGCTCGGTCGAAACGTAGGGAATGAATCGCACCACACAGCGACCGAAACTGGGTGGCAAACTGCCTTCCCTGAAACTTTGGTCCTTCAAATCGACATTGGATACGAACCGGATGATGCCTTGGGATAATGGGTCGGCGATGAAACGCTTGGCCGCTTGTTTAGGTCTGTTCTCACTCGCGATTTTTGCTGGCGATGCTTTTGCCGCGGATGCCGCCTTGGACGCGGGCCAGCAAGCGACGGAATCGATCTCGATGACGCCCATTTGGATGGTTTTGGCCGGCATCGTCAGCGTGCTGGCGATGATCATCGGGTTGAAACTCAATGCCTTCCTGGCGTTGATCATCTCGGCACTGTTCGTCAGCCTGTTGGTGGGCTTTCAAACCGATGCCGACGCGGGCACTCGGATGAATGCCGTGGTGTCCGCCTTCGGAAGTTCCGCAGGCGGGGTGGGCATCGTCATCGCGATGGCCGCGATCATCGGCAAATGCATGCTGGACAGCGGGTCCGCGGACCGAATCGTTCGCACCGCGGTCGGAATCACCGGAGAAAAAAAAGCCTCCCTGGGCCTGATGATCAGCGGTTTCATCCTGGCCGTGCCGGTGTTCTTTGACACCGTCTTTTACCTCCTCGTTCCGCTCGCTCGCAGCCTTCACAAACGAACTCAATCCCATTACCTGCGGTACTTGATGGCAATCGCCACGGGCGGGGCGATCACGCACACCTTGGTACCGCCGACCCCCGGCCCCTTGCTGGTCTCCGCGATCTTGGGCGTGGACATTGGAATGATGATGGCAGTCGGGGCCGCGGTCGCGATTCCCTCCGCAATCCTGGGCCTCCTTTTCTCGGTCATCGTCGATAAAAAGATGCCGGTGCCGATGCGTCCGCTGGGCGCCAACGAAGACAAACACGAACCCTTGGCCGAAGCACAACTGCCGTCGCTGTGGTCGTCCATGCTGCCGGTGGTTCTGCCTGTCGCTTTGATCGGTGCCGGGACCCTGGCGACGACCTTGGCCGACAAAGAAGATCGCGCGGCCATCGCCGCGGCCGACATTGAAAGCTTTGAACTGCTGAGCGAAAAATTTGTGAACGCCAGCGAAATGTCACCCGCCGGACGATTGGTCGGCAGCTCCAAACTGACCGACGAACAACGTCAAACGCTCAAGACACCGCCCACCAGCCCCGAACAAGAATCCCTGTTTTTGGCTGCCATGAACGAGGCGTTGCTCGACCCCGATTTCTACGACGCGGATGCGTTTGACGACGTCGAGATCCCCGAGGTCAGCAGCAAACTCATGGCCGCCGATCAACTTCGCATGAAGCCGGTCGATCGCCGCCGCATGAACCGTGCCCTGTTGGACTCGGCCTACCCTGAACTGCTGGCCCCGCATCGCTGGGACACTTCGATGCGAAAGACCGCCAATTCACTGGGGCTGTGGAGCAACCCCAACTTTGCGTTGTTGCTGGCCGCTTTGTCAGCCATCCTGACCTTCAAGATTGTCCGCCAATTGTCCTGGCGAGAAGTCGGCGTGGACGTGGAAGAATCGTTGATGAGCGGCGGCGTCATTATCCTGATCACCGCCGCCGGCGGTGCTTTTGGAGCGATGCTCAGTGCGACCAACATCGCGGACACGATCCAACAGTTCTTCGAAGGCCGTGAAGCCGCGGGACTCGCAATTCTCTTGCTGGCCTGGTCGATTTCCGCGGTCTTGAAAGTGGCCCAAGGCAGCAGCACCGTCGCCATGATCATCGGCGCCGGAATGATGGCTGCCATCCTTGGTGAACAACAGCCTCCGTTCCACTTGGTTTACGTTGCGACCGCCGTGGGCAGCGGATCACTGATGGGCAGCTGGATGAACGACAGCGGTTTCTGGGTGTTCACCAAAATGGGTGGCCTGACCGAAGGTGAATCGCTGCGAAGCTGGACGCCGCTGCTGGCCACACTCTCGATCGGTGGCTTGGTCACCACGATCATCCTCAGCCAAGTCATCCCAATGGCTGGCTGAGGTGCGATGGCCAGCTGGATGTATGATGGCCTTCCCAGGCCGTCGAAGCAGGTCTAGGTGAGCCGTTTAGGCGTCAGCCTGGGCTGCAAAATGTTTGGGCTTGTGGCGGCCATGCGTTTGCACAAGTTTCCATCCCGCTAGGGATATCAGAGGGTAGCCGTCGGCAAGCGATCGCGCCACCGATGGACACGCCCCCCACGGCGGGATGGAGAGTTGATGGAAGCTCGTTTTCCGGGGGTACGCTGCTACGCAGCAACCCCCGGCTACCATCTGAAATCCCTACCGGGATGAAGAAAGACAGAAGCCGGAAGAAAAATTGCATTCGCTATCGGAACGCCAATTCTTACTTCGCGGTGTTGGTGAAGCGAGCTTCGCGGACCACGGTGACTTTGATTTCACCGGGGTAGGTCAGTTCCTTTTCGAACGTCGAGGCGATGTCGCGGCAGATCGCAGCGGCTCGTTCGTCGCTGACCTGTTGGCTGCCGACCATCACTCGCAATTCGCGCCCCGCCGAGATGGCGTAGGCCTGCTGCACGCCATCAAAACGTTGAGCGATCGATTCCAGCTCTTCCATGCGCTTGACGTAACGTTCCAGCGATTCACGACGGGCACCGGGCCGAGACGCACTGCAGGCATCGGCGGTGGCGACCAACATCGTGTAAGGAAACTCCGTCACGATTTCGTCGTGGTGGCCCTTGGCGGCATGCACCACTTCATCGTTCTCTTTGCTGCGACGCAGCAGGTCAGCACCGATCTTGGGGTGACCACCTTCCAGTTCGTGATCGGCGGCTTTTCCGATGTCGTGCAGCAACCCACAACGACGCGCCAAATCCCCATCCAGACCAATCATTTCAGCCATCATGCCGGCCAGAAACGCCACTTCCACGCTGTGCCGCAACACGTTCTGGCTGTAAGAGGTTCGGAAGTGCAGCCGCCCAAGCATTTCAATTACGCGATCATGCAACCCCGACACGTTGACTTCGCTGGCAGCCTCCTGCCCCTTTTGCAAGATGAACGACTGGATCTCTTTGCCAGCCTGCTCGACCGTTTCCTCAATCTTCGATGGATGAATCCGGCCGTCGGCGATCAGTTTTTCGAGTGACATCCGCGCCACCTCACGGCGGACCGGATCAAAGCCACTGACCACGACCACACCAGGGGTGTCATCGATGATCAGATCCACACCGGTGGCTTTTTCAAACGCTCGAATGTTGCGACCTTCGCGGCCGATGATCCGGCCCTTCATGTCATCGGTCGGCACCCCCACGGTGCTGGTGGTCGTGTCGGCGGTGTGCACCGACGCGTAACGCTGCATCGCCGTCAACAACATTTCGCGAGCCTGGGCGTCGACGCGTCGGGCCAACTCACGCTGATGCTTCAACACCGTCGAACCGATTTCGTGTTCGAGGTCTTGCCGCAACGACTGCATCAATTTCTCAGCGGCTTGCTCTTCTGTCATGCCACTGACCTTCTCGAGTGCCCGCTGGCTTTCTTGAACCAAACGATCCAGTTCGGCACGTTGCTCGGTCAGATTTCGCATTTGCGCGGCGAGACGCGTTTGGCTGCTTTCCAAACCACGCTGGGCTTTGCGCAAGGACTCTTGACCGGAGGCCAACTGGTCTTCGCGAGCATCCAGTTTGCGATCGCGAATTTGTTCCGTTTCGCGCATCGCTGCCACTTCGCGATCTGCATTGGCCTTGATAGCCAATGCGTTTTCGCGAGCGTCGACGATGATTTGATTGCCTCGTGTTTCAGCTTCTCGGCGTGCGGTTTCGAGAACCGCTTCGGCTTCGGCCTCAAGCCGTTCGCGGCGTTTGACGGCCTGACGCTGGATGAAGGCCAGGACGGCAGCAATACCGAGGAAAAAGAAGAAGAGGCAATAAAGGATGGTGGAGGCGAGTTGCGGATTCATTAGATTCTCGAAGCCGCTTGTTCATCCCAGGCGTGCACCGAAGGTCGAGGTGGTGCAAAACGCCTTGCTTCACACATGATCGCAGCGACACCGGGTTGGCAAACAGAACGCCAACGGTCGCAAAGCGAGGGAACAGCAGATAAATTATCAGCCACATGAGCAAAACGTCCAATGCAAAGCACGGGATTGAAAGCGGTGGTGTTAAGACGGAATCGCGAGTGTAACCGACCCAACTGACGCAGGAAACGGACACGAGCCCCTTGGACGCCCCCATACCACCAAATGATCGGCCACGTGCATCCACCCCATCCCGACGAGCCCTCCCATTTCAACGCGACCGCCCACTGGCGGTCCTTGCAGGATGCGATTCGCACTTCGTGGCCCAACCGGCACGGCCGATCCTCCGACGTCGCAACCCTGGTCGGGTGCAGCGGCGGTGCGGACAGCGTCGCGCTGATTCGACTGCTCGCGGAACTGTGGGCGGAGGACTCCGCTGCGATCAATACCACGGAGCCAAACCGGACTCGCGTCACCGCCCCGTTGATCGTTGCCCATTGCAACCATGGCCTTCGCGGCAAAGAATCCGATGCCGACGAAGCATTCGTCCGTGAACTCTGCCAGCAACTGCAATTGCCCTGCGTGACACATTCCGTTCGCCAGCCGAACGAAACCGCCGCTTCACGCCCAGCCAGCGACGAACGCACCTTGCGTCAAATCCGTCGTGAATTTTTCCAACAAACAGCGCAGCAACATGGCTGCCGGTACGTGGCGTTGGCTCATTCTGCCGACGACCAAGCGGAAACAATGCTGCACCATTTCATTCGCGGCACAGGCCCCCTGGGGTTGGCCGGCATCGCCGAAACATCGGACCTGGACACGGACCTGGTTGTGCGGCGTCCGCTTCTCCAAGTCCGTCGCGAAACGCTGCGAGCAGGGCTTCGTGAAATCGGACAACCCTGGCGGGAAGACGCCAGCAACCAACTCACTCACTACACCCGCAACTGGCTTCGGCACGATGTGCTGCCACTGATTGAGGACCGGTACCCAACCGCGGTTGAGGCAATTCACCGCGCCGCTCAACTGCAACGCGAAACGAATGAGATGATGCGTCGACTGGCTCACCGCTGGCTGGAAATGCACACTGAGTTGGGTGAAAATCAATGGATCGTTCACACGCGGCGATTGGCAACCCCCACCCAAGCCCACTCACACAACCGTGAGGTGGCAACCATTCAGGACTGGATGACCGAGCGTCCGATCATCGTCACGGCGAGCCAATTGGCATGGGACCAACTGGGTTGGCCGCGAGGCTCCATGACGATGGAACATTGGCAGCGACTGGCGATGCTTGCGTGTGCAGCGACCATGACACCCCCACCCTCCGATTCCATCAACCATACCGGCCCTTTTCCTGGAGGGATCTTCCTGGATCAGCAAATGGATTGCCTGGTCTTGCGGTGCCCAAGCCCCGCCAACTGACGGTGCCCTCGACACAATCCATTCGACCGGACCAAGCCCAACAAACGGTCCATCACGTCGTCGGTTTGACTCCTGCGGCCCGCATTCAGGGAATGGAATCACGCCTGACACGCCGCTGAGAGTTACGGTTCCCAAAGGAACCCACGTGCAAGCGCCGGGAACCGCTGACTGACCGTTTGCATTCGAGCCTGGCTGATACCTCATGATTCATGTCCAACACCTGTCGAAGGCCTACGAGGACCTTCGTCGGGGACGTTTCTTGGCCGTTGACCACATTTCATTTTGTGTCCAACCGGGAGAAATCTTTGGACTGCTCGGCCCCAACGGCGCCGGAAAAACCACGGTCCTGCGGATCCTCTCGACCGTGCTGCGTCCCAGTTCCGGGATCGCCACGATCAATGGCTACGACGTGTCCCATGAGCCGACCGAAGTCCGTCGCCGCATCGGTTTCGTCAGCAACAACACCGCGATCTATGACCGCATGACAGCCTGGGAGATGGTCGGTTACTTCGGCCGCCTTCATGGCATGCAACGCGACGAACTGAACGATCGACTCGAAAAGTTGTTCAGCCAACTTCGGATGAATGAGTTTCGCGATGTTCCGGGCAGCAAGATGTCCACCGGCATGCAGCAAAAAGTTTCGATTGCTCGAGCCTTGGTGCACGACCCGCCGGTGCTCGTGTTTGACGAAGCAACGCTCGGACTGGACGTGCTGGTCGCTCGCAACCTGCTGGAAGTCATTCGCGAATTACGAGACGCGGGCAAGTGCCTGATCTTTTCGACTCACATCATGAGCGAGGTGGAACGGTTGTGCGACCGAATCGCGATCATGCATCGCGGACGCATTTTGGACTCGGGCACCTTGGGTGAACTGGTCGACCGGCACGAAGAAGAAAACTTCGAAGAACTGTTCTTCTCGCTGCTCAGCGAACACGAAACCGCCGAAGCCAACGAACAACACGAAGCATCCCAAAACGACCAAGACAGTGGCCAAGTGCTCGCTACCACGGAGGCAGTGCAATGAGCGAATCATCCCAACAAAAACGCGAGCGGGCCGCCAAAGCCAATCGACCGCGACTGGAAACCATCGGCTTGATCTACGCACGCGAAATGCGAGATCAATTGCGAGACCGTCGCACCCTGTTCACGATCATTGTTCTGCCGATCTTGCTGTATCCCATCGTCGGAATGCTGCTGCTGCAGATCGCGCAGTTCACCCAACAACATCCGATCTCGGTGTGCGTGATCGGAATGGAACATGTCCAAGCCGCCGCGACTGGTGACATCCCTCCGCTGCTGGTGGAGAAAGAAGCGGAAGACACCGACACGCCAGAGAAAGCACTGCCACAGTACCGATTTGCCGATGCGGTCTCCGAAGATGTTCGCAACGTCAACGTGACGACTTTTCGAACCAGCGAACTGGCACGCACCGGTGATTTGAGCGAACGAAGTGAAAGCTGGGTTCGCGACGGCATCTATGACTGCGTGATCTGTTTTGAAACACCTCTCTCAGAAACCAGCTCAACCCAGCCCAACCAACAAGGCACCATCGGGCTGTTTTACAACGTTGCCTCAGATCAGTCTCTGGTCGCGAGAGAACGCATGGCCTCGATCTTGAATCACTGGCGTGGAACCTGGGTTCGCAATCGATTGTCCTCGGCCGGGATGGAGCTTTCGGTCTTGGATCCGTTCCAAGTCCGTGACGTCGACATCGCTCCCGAGCGAACTCGCGAAGCAGCGTTTTGGAGCAAGCTTCTGCCTTTCATCATGCTGATCTGGGCGATGACCGGCGCGTTCTACCCTGCGATCGACTTGGTCGCTGGTGAGAAAGAACGTGGAACGCTGGAAACGTTGCTCTGCAGCCCCACGCTTCGAAGTGAAATCGTTTGGGGCAAGCTCGGCGCGGTGATGTCATTCAGCATGATGACCGCGATCCTCAACGCCTGCTCGATGCTGGTCACCAGCACGTTTGTGTTCAACCAAATCGCGATTGGTCCCGCGGGCGGCTCCATGGGAACGCCGCCCTTGATCCCGATGCTGTGGTTGTTCGTGGCCCTGATTCCGCTGTCAGCCTTGTTCAGCGCATTGGCTCTCGCGGTCGCCGCCATGGCACGCAGCAGCAAGGAGGGCCAGTACTACCTGATGCCGCTGATGATGCTGACACTGCCACTGGTCTTGCTACCGATGTTGCCAGGCACGACGCTGAGCTTGGGCACCAGCTTGATTCCCGTCACCGGGATGTTCTTGCTCGTCAGAACTCTGGTCGAGGGACACATGGTCGAAGCCTTGACGTACGTTCCGACCGTTGCACTTGTCACGGGCATTTGCCTGTGGTTGGCCGTTCAGTGGGCCCGCCGCCAGTTCGAATCCGAATCCGTTTTGTTTGGTGATGGCGACCAGTGGGAACTCGGGGCTTGGTTCCGACACCTATGGCGTGACCGCCAATTGGCAGCCACTCCCACCGTCGCCTTTGGATGCGGAGCCGTGGTGCTCGTCGGACTCTTCTTTGGCAAACTAGCCGTGACCGAGATGCCAACCACCTTTGCGGGCATCGCGACGCTGGTCCTGATCCCCCAACTCGGATTGATCTTGGCTCCGACGTTGTTGATGTCGGTCATGCTGACCACCTCTCTGCGCACCAGCCTGCGACTCAATCTTCCAAACTGGCGAATTTGGCCGGTCATCGGCGTGCTCTGTGTCATGCTTCATCCGCTCTACATCCAATTGGCTGGATGGATCAGCGCGATGTACCCACTCAGTGACCAAGCGGTCGAGGCCATGCTGCCGTTCACTCAGCAAATCGCATCGGCCCCGTGGACATCGGTGATCCTGTTGATGGCGTTTGTGCCTGCGATCTGTGAAGAGCTCACGTACCGCGGATTCATCTTTGGCGGACTGGTCCGCGGCGGCCACCCGTTGCGAGCCGTCTTGGTCACCGCGTTGATGTTTGGCATCTCGCATGGCGTGCTTCAACAATCCATTTCAGCCACGTTCATGGGATTGCTGCTCGGCTGGATCGCACTGCGAACTGGAAGCGTGTTGCCAGGCATCGCGATTCACTTCTGCAACAATGCCCTCTCGGTGTCGCTGCAACGGGTCACTGAATTGGATCTGCCGATCTTGAATGAGCTGATTCAAAACTCGGCCAATGGACCGGCGTACCATCCTTACTGGACGGCATGTTGCTTCATCGTTTCCGCCGCTTGCTTGGCTGGAGTTTACCGAATCACGCAAGAAGCGGATTCCATCAACAGCCATGATGCGCTGGCTGATCGCGTGAGCTTGGGCAGCAACGTCACCGACCCAGCCTTGAAGCGACTTTCACCGGCCACGCAATGAACCGCTGCCCACGGACCGACGACTGGTCTTGTTTCGTCTTGCTTACCAATAGCCACGTGGTTGGGATGGCACATCGTTCGGAGCAGGAGCCGATTGAAACCCGCTGATGCGTCCCGAAACCCGGGGTGCATCTTGACCAACAGGCAGCCCTGATTCATCGACTCGTGGCGTTCCCGGCACACTCCCAATGGAATCATTCAACGTGAGCGGACCGCGAGGCGGTTGAAGCAACCAAAGCATCTCCAGCGTTTGGCCGGAGACTGGCACCGACACGCTGTGCGGAGCCGCGAACAGACGCATCAATTGAGTCGCTGCAATCTGTTGAGGACCGGTCCTCACAATCGGCTGGCCCCCAGCGCACAACATCGTTCCAGGCGGCATCTTTTCAAACCCGCGCTGACTGTTGCACAAGCCCTCCATCGCGAGCTTGCCGTCGTACAAATCAAAGTCGATCGCAATCAAATCAAATGGAAAGTCATCCGGAACCGCGGTGGACAACTGGCACCCCAAGTCTTCTGCCAAACGCGGCAACAGCGACGCAGAGATCCAGCCACGTGTGATCTGAACCACCCCGTCGACATCCACCACGCCACCAGGAACAATCTGGCAACGGTTCAACTGCAACGATCCCTTGCCGACCAAACGATGCGGCAAGAACTCCGTCATCCTCGCCATGTCGATGTTCTCGATTCGAGCGCTGCTGAGATCCAACATCCAAACCAAACCAGCCGCCCCTGCTCCAGCTTGACTGGGCACCTGAGACAGCTTGGCTGCACCATGGAACGTTGCCTCGTCGCCCAGTTTTTCAAACGCGGGATGATAGCCCGCCAACCAGGCAAGTGGTGCGTTCAGTTCGCCGGTTCGCAACGCAACGCTGGTTCGTGGCTGCCCCTCATCACGGCGACGTTTGATTTCAATTTCCATCGGTTCAATGTCGGGTCGTTCCCCCGCCAGCATGCAATACAAAACGGCGGAGACTTCTTTCTCGCCCGGTAAGATTCTGCCGTCCAAATCACGAACCGTGATTTGAGAATGCGCGGACTGGATCGTCAGGTCATCAGCGGCCAACCGAATCGGATGCAGCGTGTGCTCGGGCCGACAAAGAAATCGGTCATGAACCAACTGCCACACGTCGTCGAGATACTCCGCGCGAATCTCAGGTTGGCTCAACCGAACGATCGTGCGGTCGTCCTCTTGCACCCAGGAAACAATCCGAATCCGGCCGATCGATTGCTTGGTTTCATTGTCCCGCAATTGAACGTCGCCCAGCTGCCATGTCGTTGGGCTGACGCGTTCCAGCGAACCGATGCGAACATCCAAACCAGTTTGCAGCGCAAGCGTGGCTTCCGTCGCCCGGATGCATCGGCGGTGATACCACGGCGACCACATCACGAGGATGATCAGCATCGTCACGCAGGTCGGAACCGCGCAGCAGGCAACGAACAAACCTCGAGCCACGGCTCGCATCGTCCGTTCGTGCATTTGGCGAATCCTTCGCACCGCATGGGGTGGGCTGACGAAAACGGATTTCCAACAAGACAACGACCTGCGCTCAATCGCTGGTCAGCGTCCGCGAAAGCCCATCAGTGAACTGGCTTTCGAGACCTCGTCGAGTCTCCGTTTCACGATTGCGACCATACCCAACTCGGCCTGGAAAAGAACAGATCGAAACGGGGTCGAATTCCCCCGTCTGGAAGACGATTCCGCGACCGCCCAGGGCCGTGAAACAGACGGCCACAAGCGTTTCTTTTTCACGAAACAACCACTGCGTGAAACACCTGCGACGTGAAACCCAATCGCTTCATCCTGTCGTTCTGTTCAGCCGCCCAATTTGAAGCCTCTGTGCGGGATAACCCTGCATCGCGATCCGTTCGCCTGCGCTACTCCGCGTTGCAGCCCCGCTCGCAGATCATCGACGGAGCAATCCGTAACGAAAGATGCACCCCAGAGCAGCGACCCCGTCCCGCCAAGTGATCTTCTTGCCTTCGTCGTACCAGCGGTGGTGGTAACGAATGGGACGCTCTGTGAAACGCAACCCTTTCCGCGCCCAGCGAGCCGTCAACTCGATTTCAATTCCGAAGCGGTTTTCCTTCAACTGCGGCAGAATGCCCAAGAAACTCTCACGGCGAGCCATCTTGTAACAGGTTTCGACGTCGCTCAAACGCGGCCCGATTGCCACGCTGGCTAACCAAGAAATGAACCCGTTGACGGCCTGATGCCACCACGGCGAGACCTGGCGATCGCAATGACCGTAGCGCGTGCCGTAGACCACATCGGCTTCCCCAGCCAACAACGGTTGCAACATGACCCGAAAATCGCCGGGGTCGTACTCACTGTCCGCGTCTTGAATCACAACCACGTCGCCCTGAGTGGCTTCAATCGCTGTGCGGATCGCCGCACCTTTGCCTCGGTTTTCCGCGTGTCGTATCAGTGTGACATTGTGGTCACTTTGATATTGCTGCAATGACTCCCCGGATCCATCGTTGGAACCATCATCCACCACGATGATCTGCATCGGCAGGCCGGTGTTGCGCAACGAGTTCAGCACCGACTCCACGGTCGAGCACTCGTTGTAAACCGGCACAATCACCGACAAGCAAAACGAGTCGGGCAGGGGATAGATCGACAACGCGCGGCAAGCGTCCGGCCCCATTGTTTGGCGCATCCGAGCAACGTACTCATCGCTGAACCAGTAACTTGGTTCAACGGCAGAATCGGATCCCGTTGAAGCAGGGTCCAAATGCGTTTGCGATTCGTTCGAAACGAGTTCGGAAGACGCGTTCAGTTCGTTCACGTTGAGTTCACCGGGTGCCACGGCGGCGATGACGCAACGTCATCGAATCATCCCATCGGACAACATGCCGCAACCAAGAAAAGGAAACCTGTTTGCGTGACATCATACGCGACTTCGCATGTGCGATGTTGCGACTTCGCATCCGTGCCTGATCGTGCCACGGTTCCCCCTTGGTTGACAAAAAAAACTTCACCCGAACGAGTCGCAATTTTCAAGGTCAAATCAATTGACCGGTCAACGCGAATGTTTTTTTGATCACTTTGTTGTTGACATCGATGGTTCACCACGCCAAATTTTCGCTCGCTTGACCCACACATCTTCGATCCCTTCACAAGCTTGTGAAGCGGTTGCACTGAACGTTCTGTTCAACCGATTGTGGTCGATGATTTGTCTCTTCCAACGGAGTGTGTTCGATGCGGTTTGCCAGAATTTCTTTTCAGTCTGTCAAGCACCGATCGCCTCACACTTTCTTCGACGTTCCCCTTGGACAAGCGGGGTCACCGTCCGGCGTCATTTGATTGACACGGCAACTTTCCATTGACTGAATCATGGCGAAGGGCTTCGCCATGTTTTTGTTCGTCACAACGAGTGTGATCGATACACGGGAGACGGTTTGGACTCCACATCGCAGTTTGAATACTTCGATTGACACGGACGTCACTCCCTTCATTTTAATGTTGCCCAACGATGCTTCTTGATTTCTCTCACGCAATCAAGGTGCATTGGTGAACTTGAATTCCGATCGCCGACAAGGACTGTTCGCATCGGGTAACAATTTGAATTGGTAACAGAGCGACGCCAGTTTTGCAGGAAGCAAAACTGGCTCGTTTTTTTCTCTCAGGCAACTCGCCTCTCGCCTGGCTCACCTGACTGCCGGGGCATAGAACATTCCCGCTCGGAACACCTTGTTTCCCCCGGGCAATGAGATCGTGCAGTTTTTAAATGCCGTGCTCGCGAGGTTGAATTCACCCTCCTGAACGCAGTTGGGGAGGGTCGGAATGCGAGCGTTCAGCGAGAATCCCGGGGAGGGCATCACCCGCCGCGTCCCATGCCCGGCCCCGCTGAAAAACGATCTCAAAATCCGCATGACCTCCATTCGTTGCGACGGCGTTTCAAATCGTCGAATTTCTCGGCGAGGCGGCCTCCTTCTGCGATCGCCGTCAGCCCCACCGGCGTTTCTCAATGGCTGCCCAGCTCCCTCGCGTGCCCTCTTGACGCTCAAATCACGGATGCCACCATAAGTGCAGAATTCACCCAATCAGTCCCCGCACACCTTCACCCCAAAGAGTTCTCATGCGTCGCGCTAAAATCACCATCGTCGGAGCCGGAAATGTTGGTGCCACCTGTGCTCATTGGTGCGCCGCAGCGGAACTCGGCGATGTCGTTCTCTTGGACATCCCACGCACCGAAGACATGCCTCGCGGCAAGGCCCTCGACCTGATGCAAGCCTCGCCAATCATGGGGTTTGATTCGAACATCGTCGGCACCACGGACTACGCCGACACCGCCGACAGCGATGTGATCGTCGTCACCGCCGGACTGCCTCGCAAACCAGGCATGAGCCGCGACGATTTGTTGGCCACCAATGCGAAAATCGTGACCAGCGTTGCCGAAGAAATCAAAGCCACCAGCCCCAACGCGGTGATCATCGTCGTCAGCAACCCGCTCGACGCGATGGTGCAGCAGATGTTCAAAGTCACCGGCTTTGAACCCGCCAAAGTCATCGGCCAAGCTGGCGTCTTGGACACCGCTCGCTACCGCACGTTCCTGGCAATGGAACTGGGCGTCAGCGTGGAAGACATCAGCGCCTTGTTGATGGGTGGCCACGGCGACACGATGGTTCCGATCCCAAGCTGCACCAGCGTGGGCGGCATCCCCGTCACCCAACTGATCTCCAAAGAACGCTTGGACGAAATCGTTGACCGGACCCGCAAGGGCGGCGCCGAAATCGTTTCCTTGCTGAAAACCGGCAGCGCTTACTACGCTCCCGCCGCGGCTTGTGCCCAAATGGTCGAAGCGATCGTCAAAGACAAGAAACGCGTCGTCCCTGTCGCTGCTTACTGCGATTCCGAGTACGGCGTCGGCGGCTACTACGTTGGCGTTCCAGTGGTGCTGGGCAGCGGTGGCGTCGAACGCATCATCGAATTGTCGCTCACCGACGAAGAAACCAAGGCCTTCCAAAACAGCGTCGACGCGGTCAAATCGCTGGTTTCGACCATGGACGGATTGCTCGCTGAATAGAAGCGACACGCTGAATCGCCCCGCCTCATTCAGGCGGGTCACACCAGATGGGCTGATTTGACGATCGCCAAGAGAGCATTCCACCCTTTTGAGTGGCAGGCTCTCTTCTTTCATCCTGCGGATCGATTACGCTAGTGGTCCGTGACAGCGAATGGTTCGGGTAGCGAAACTCGTCAAGAGTTTCGACTGGCCTCATTGCCCGGGTAGCGAAACTCATCAAGAGTTTCGGCTTGCTTGACAAATTCCCGAAAGTCTTGATGACTTTCGCTACGGTAGTCCCCCCTACATTTAGCCGCACAGTCCCTTCGCTTATCTCCTCGGAGTCTTCCCGATGAAACGCCGTTGCTTCCACCTTTTGATGGCTGCCGCCCTGGCAGTGGTTTCCGTCTCGGCCCACGCCCAAGACGAAGAACTCCCCAAGGCATCGCCTGCGAAAGCCGAACCGACCAAGGCGGTCCCGGTCCAAGCAGCCGAGATGTCTGCCAAAGCCCGTCCACTCAGCGTGACCGTCGGCCTGGTCAACGATTCCAAAATCGAAGGCACGCTGACCGACACGACTCAGCTGCAAATGCAGACGTCATTCGGCACCGCCAGCATCCCCTTGTCGGAAGTTGCCGGCATTCGCTTTGCCTCCGCCAACGACGCGACCACCACCGTGGTCATGCTCAACGGTGACTCGATCACGGGAGCGACCGATGTCAAACTCATCACGGTCGAAACCGAATGGGGAACCGCATCGATCAATGGCCCCAGCATCGCCTCGCTGATGTTCGTTCCTGGTTTGAACTGGAACCCTTCCGACGGCCTGAACGGAAAACGCTGGAACCTCAGTGACATTCAAAAGCAGGACACCCCTTCACGCCCCACAGTGAATTCACCGACCGGCCAGTCCAGCAATCGGGCGCCAAGTCCCCAACGTCCTGGCACAAGCGTTCCCTCGATCAACCAACAGTTCTTCCCGAACCGGTGAACCTGACTGGCCGCTTGGCGGTCACTCCAATTCCACGATGTCCAACCCAGCATCCCATTTCGGCTTCGCCCGGAATGGGATGTTGTCATGAAATGACTACAATGCCTGTTCCCCGCCGGCCCTTCCGACATTCTCCTTCGAGCTGATTCGTTGCAATACCGTCCCGCGCTATCCAAGATGAAACCGTACATCCCGGGGGAACAACCGCCACCGGGCAAATTCATCAAGCTCAACACAAACGAGAACCCCTACCCACCTCCGGCCCCGGTGGTCTCCGCGATCCAGTCCGCCGCAACCGGACCGCTGAACCGTTACCCCGACCCCATGGCGACCTCGTTCCGACGAGCCGCCGCGGATGCGTTGGGATTGCCTGGTCCGGAATGGGTGCTCGCCGGCAACGGCAGCGACGAAATCCTGACCTTGCTCGTTCGCGGTTTTGTTGGCGAAGGCGAGTCGCTGCGACTGCCTTACCCCAGCTACATCCTGTACCGGACGCTGGCTGACATCCAAGGTGCGAACTGGGAACAAGTCCCATTCAACGATCCGTGGGAACTCCCGCAGTCATTTGGCGAAAATCGCGACGACCTGAAACTGGTGCTGCTGCCCAATCCAAACAGCCCCAGCGGAACGATCGTTTCCAAGAGCCAGATCGCCGAACTTTCCAATTCGCTCGACTGCCCGCTGGTCATCGATGAAGCCTACGCGGACTTCGCGGAAGAGAACTGCCTGGACCTGGTGCAGTCCAACGACAACATTTTCGTCACCCGAACACTCAGCAAGTCGTATGGCCTGGCAGGCATCCGGTTCGGGTTCCTGGTGGCTCAACCACATGTGATCGCGGAACTGACCAAGATCAAAGACAGCTACAACTGCGACGCGATCTCAATCGCCGCCGCGACCGCCGCGATGGGGTGCCAAGACTGGCTGGCCGATGTCGTTGCCAAAATGAACGTCACCCGAGAACGATTGACCGTCGGCTTGCGAGCACTTGGATTCGACGTGACACCATCGCACGCGAATTTCGTGTGGTGCCGCCACCCCGAAGGAAAACACGCCGAAATTCACCAGTACCTCAAACAAAGCCAGATTCTGATCCGATACATGGACTTCCCCGACTGGGGCGATGGATTGCGAATCAGTGTCGGGACCGACGAACAAATCGATGCGTGCTTGTTGATGATCGAGCGTGCGATGCAATCTCTCAACCTTACTCTTCCCGCCCGAGCGGACTCGACATGACCCCCTCCCACTCCAACTCGTCACGCGAAGTCAGCCTGGAACGCAAAACGGGCGAAACCGACATCCAGTTGTCGGTCAACCTCGACGGCAGCGGTGCTGGCAAACGCAAGTCCGGGATCGGCTTTCTCGATCACATGCTGGACCTGCTGGCCAAGCACGCCTTGATTGACTTGACCGTGGAAGCCAAGGGCGACCTGCACGTCGATGATCACCACACGGCCGAAGACATCGGGATCGCGCTGGGCACCGCGGTTGACCAGGCTCTCGGCAATCGCGCCGGTGTACGTCGCTACGGACACTTCACGTTGCCGATGGATGAGTGCTTGGTCACGTCAGCGGTCGACATGGGTGGACGCTACGCGTTTGAGTACCACGCTCCCATCGCGGCCCCCAAAATTGGAACCTTTGACAGCGAATTGGTCGAACACTTTTGGCAATCGTTCGCCGTCAATGCGAAGTGCAACCTGCACGTCTTGTTGCACCACGGCAGCAACGCTCACCACATCAGTGAATGCGTTTTCAAAGCCACCGCGAGAGCGATCCGGATGGCCGTTGAAAGCGACCCTCGCAGCGATGCAATCCCGAGCACGAAGGGCGTGCTGTAGGAATCTGTGCTGATCCGTTCAACGGGGCGGGGCCCATCGCGCCGCCCGGACGGTCAACTTCTTGGTTGAAGATGATCGAGGACACGCTCGACCCATTGCCAACGCTCAGGGTCGGCGCAACGAAGCTGAATTTCGCGAGTTCCGGACTCAGGTGAATCCGCTTGGATCTCGATCTGCATCCAGATCGCTTCGGGTGGCATCGCTTCTGCAAACCGATCAGCCCATTCGATCACGGTCCAGGCGTTGGGTTCTTGGTAGCACTCCTCCAACCCCAATTCCCACCATTCGTCTTCATCACCGACCCGGTACGCGTCAACGTGGTGCAGAGTGTGCTGTTTCGCCCGATAAGTTCGGAGCAAGGTGAACGTGGGGCTGGTCACTTCAGACGAGTCCAATCCCATCGCGCGGGCGAGTTCCTGCGTCCAACGTGTCTTGCCAGCACCCAGTGTTCCGGTGACGGCAAAGCAGACCGGGAACGCAATCGGCTCGCGAACAAAAGCGTCCGCGAGCCGAGCGAGTGTGTTCAAATCAACTTGGTCGAGTGTGACCAAATTCAATCCTCTGACTTCAATTCCAGTGGGGCGGAAACTCAGGGAGTTTCTGCGGTGCCGGTCACGTTGTCCGAAGGCATTTCAGCAGCGCCAGTGGCGTTGTCGCTGACAACAGGAGCTGCGGTGTCGGTGTCGACGTCCACGTCAGCTGGTGGTGCTGGCGGTGGGCAACCAACGGTCGTGGCCAGCAATGCAAGTGCGAATACGCAGCGAAGAGTTTGTTGAATCATGGTGACTCGGGAAGGAGAAAGGTGGGACAACTTGTGATCGATTCGGCAACCCGAATTCGGTTTCCAACCTCTAGATTAGCAAAACGTTCATAAATTGCACCCTGTCGTTGCCAGAATCCATCGCAAGAGCCGTTTCACGGCAATCTGCCAACCCTTGCAACCCGCGTAAACCTTTTTTCCTCCCCAAAGTTGCCGATAAAAACAGCTGTCACGACTGCTTTCAATGTGCAAACCAACGCGTTCGTTTGCGCCGCCAAAATCGATCTGAGCCGCCCGCACCCCGCTTTTATCCTGGGAGAATTGATCAATCCAAAGCAGCCCACTCGGCAGGCCGGACGATACCACCAACGAAATCAGTCCATTCGCTGAGGTTTACCTATGAAATCGACCGTCCCGTATCTATTTGCTTTGTTGATTGGCGCAATCATGGCCCCAGCCGCTTCGGCACAGGGGCTGGACGATCTGTTTTCAGCGTCGCCGCAGCGTGACACGCCTCAACGGAACGCCGAACGCTTGGCACTTCCGCCAATGGCACCCGCCGTCGCCGAAGCCGCTCCCGAAGCAGAACCAGTGAACAGCCCCTCGGATCGCAAACTCGTCCATTCGCCGGGCTCCGCCGCAGAAGCAATCCCCTCCTTGGCGATGCAACTGCGACAAGCACGTGCTCTCGAAGCGTCTCGTCAACGACAAGCTCGACTGGAAGCGTCTTACTGGGCGAGCAATCCCAACTTGCGTCCTGCCTGGGACAGCAACTTCGGCCAGTACCAACACCGCAACCGAATCATCTACTACGTGCCTTCGTACGTTCACACGCGATGATCGCGAAGTTGCCAGCGGCCGACCGCTGCCTTTGAATTGAGGTCGCCGCTCGCTGACGGAATGCCGGCTCAACGAGGACTGGACGGGTGATTAAAATGGATCCCTCCCTTCCAGTCCAACGAGGCTCCGTGCCGTTTTGACTCAGCCTCGCCAAACCCTGATCACCCTGTGTGGGTTTACCTTTTTGACCTCCGCAACCTATTCGGTTGCCAGGGCATTGGGAGTCAGCCTGTTCATCGCACGGATGGGCTCCGAGGCACTGCCAGTCGCTCTTGTCGCGTCGGCGGTCACCGTGATCGCCGTGTCTGCGGTCACCCACCTGATCAACCAAAGATTCCCTGCACGCTTCAGCGTCATCGGCAGCTGGATCGGTTTGGCATCGGTCACCGCTTGGCTGACCGCGATGATCTCGGTCGAGCATCATTCGCTTGTCTTGCTGGGTGTTCTCTACGTGATCGCGGAGGTGCGAGGCTGCGTCAACACGATCTATGCGACGACGTTGGTCAACAATGCGTTTGCATCGTCGACCTCCAAACGCCCCTTTGTCCTGGTTGCCGCCGGCGCTCCGATCGCCGGAATTGCGATGGGAGCGGCCATGGGATTCGGCGCCTCCGTGCTAGAAGACACCACCTGGCTGAAGATCATCATCGGCTTGGACGCAGCCACGATCGTGTTGCTGCGATGGATCCCCAATGTCCCCGCGATGTCAGAGAGACCGACGCCCGTTCCCAACTCGGGAATCGAACCCTCCCAGCGTCGGATTTCCAAGAACACTGGTTCGATGAAGCGGCCTCCCGCCAGCCAAACAATCTATCGTTACCGCTATGGGTTGATCAGCCTGATCGCCTTCAACGTTTTTGCCGTCACGATGGTCGACTACCAATGGAAGGTGATTGCAGGGGAACACCTGCTCGTGGAACACAAACTGCTGACCTACTTTGCTGGCTTCTATGCCATCAATGACATTCTGATCGTCCTGGTCCAGTTCACCGTCGCGACCAAAGTGCTCGATCGCTACGGCATCGGAATGCCGCTCGGCGCCTACCCCTTGCTGCTCAGCATTCTCGGGCTGATCGCGTTGATCAACCAATCCCCTGCGGTGTTGATCCTGCTGTTCACGCTTGGCCAAGGCCTGACCGTGCTCAAGCGATCACTTTACGAACCCAGCATGACTTCTGCTTATGCGATCCTGCCGCCCAACGTTCGCAACGAAACCATCCTTCTGATCAAGGGCGTGGTCAAACCTTTGATTGAAGCCGTGGTCGCCGTGGGTTTGCTGTTCCTGGCGTCCCGCATGAATCCCAACCAAATCACATCGACTTGGTTGGCCGCATTGATCCCCTGGTTCCTACTATCCAGCTGGGTCGCGAGCACCTACGAGAAATGGATGCCGTCCCCTCCCGACAACGACACTTCCGGCGAGCTCAAACTTTCCGAACGGTGACACGAGCCCCCTGCTTCCCGACCACACGAACTTCCGTTCCGGGGTCGATGTAGTCCCCCTCGGTCACAACGTCCACCGCGTCATCGCCAAACTGAACCTTGCCACTCGGACGCAGAGGCGACATTGCCGCTCCCGTGTCACCGACCTCCACGCGCTGCCAAGCCGGGCCACTGACCAAGGTGGCGCTGGCGCCGCCATCGGCAGCCACCATGACCTGTGGACGAAGCGTCAATCGACTCAGCCCCGGGATCTCGCCGAGATACTTCGCCATCACGGCCAAGCAAACCAGGAAACCTAAGAATGCCCCCATCACCGTCATCATGTCCGCAGCCAACGAAGTCCACTGAATCTCGTTCTCGGGCAACGTGAATCGACGCGAAGCCATCACCAATGCCCCCAGTGACAACGCCAACCCACTGATCCCTGCGACACCAAATCCGGGAATGACAAAGATTTCTGCGGCGATGAACAGGATCCCCGCAAGAAACAAAACCACTTCCAACCAACCCGACGTCCCACCCAAAAAACGCGCCCAGAAAAACAACCCAAAACACAGCACGCTGGTCAAACCGCCGATGCCGATCCCGGGTGCCGACAACTCAATTGCAAGTGCGACCAACCCGATCAACAACAACAGAAACGTGACAAACTGAGTGTTCAACAGGAACACCAACGTGTCCGTCCAACTGCGTTCCATCTCGACAATGGGTTCTTGCAAGTTCAAGACCTTTGCCAATTCGTCTCGACCCTCGACGGTCTGATCCACCATCCCAAGCTCCACCCCACGACGACCGTTGACGGTGAAGAACATTTCCGTGCCCGCTTCCCGAATCGGTGGGCTGAGCTCCCATTGATCGGCGTCGTCTTTGGATGCCAAATCCTTGTCGGACAAATAGAGTTGCTCTCCTGTGTTCTTGTTGGTCGCTTGATAGACGACCATGTCTTTGTCCGTCATCTTTTCCGCCAACGCGAGTGGTCGCCCCGTGGCCTCGGCAGTGTCGCGAACTTTCTGGGCCAGCACACTGCGACTCTTGGCCGGCGTGTAACGAAACGCACCGTCTTCGCCCATCACGATCTCGCCAGCATCTCCCATCCGAGCGTCGGGACGCATCAAAATCGTGTCCGTCGACAAAGCCAGCAACGCGGCACCACTGATCGCATCCTTTTCGATGTAAGCCACCGTCTCGACGTCCTTGGCTTCCAAGACCATGTCCATCAACTCAAACGTCACCGAGGTGAAACCACCGGGCGATTGAATGTCCAGGATGATCACATCGGCGCCAGATTCGACCGCGGCTTTGAACTTGCGTTTGAGCAATGCACCACTGAGTGGATTGATGTCCTCTTTGAACTCAATCAGCACCCCACGACGCTTTCCTGATGAGGCGTCACCCATCGCTGACTGCGCCAAGGCAGGCGTGCACGAAACAAATGCAATCGCCATCACAACCACCGCGAACAACGCACTCACGTTTGTCAGCGGAGCAAGATTGGAGGCACGAAGCGTTGCGTGTGATTGGGTTGCAGTCATCATCTCATACCCTTCGCCAAAACGACGGAACAAATAGCAGCAGCACACTGAAGATCTCGACTCGCCCCAGCATCATCAGCCACACGAACAACAACTTGGCGCCCTGGCTGAACCCGGCGTAGTTCCGGGTGGCTCCCACAACGCCCAATCCCGGACCGATGTTGTTCAAAGTCGCCGCGACCGCACTCGCGGAATCGAGCAACTTCTCGTCCAGCGTCCCACGCAACAACTCTTTGCCAGCCTGGGATTGGTCGACGATCACCACTTCTTCACCGGATTCTCTCGCACGGATGGATTCATCCACCACGTCTTCGAGAGGCGTGTTGGTCATCACAACTCCCCACGTGGAATTGGGCTCAAAAGTGACCAAAGCCAACCAGGACATCACGAAAATCGCCAACACCATGCAGAAGTACAACAAAATATTGTGTGCCAACTGAGGGTCATCGACCGCGACACCACTCACTCTCAAAGGCCGGACCACACGAGGGCGGTGGGCGCGCTCAATTTCCAATCGGAGAATTTTGTAGAACAAAACATGCCGGATCACCTTCATCCCACCGCCCGTGCTCCCGGCACATCCCCCGACGAACATCAACAGCAGCAAAATCCCCCGACCAAAGTTATTCCACTCGTCAAAGTCTGCTGTCCCGTACCCGGTCGTCGTGATGACGGAAACGACTTGGAACAATCCGTTTTGAACCCCTTTGGCCAGCGTTCCAAATCCCTCGTCCTCCGCACGCAATCCAAACACGACCACCCCTACAGTGACCACGCCAATGACCATCGCAAACGTTCGAAATTCCACGTCCTGAAAGAGTCGTCGCGCGGCCGTCAGCGGCCGCCGCGGGATATCCAACAGCATCAAATACAGCAACGTGAAATTGGTCCCTGCCAAAATCATGAACAACACCGTCGTGTATTCAATCAACGGACTGTCAAATCCGCCCAACGAGCGGTTGTAGGTGCTGAAACCGCCGGTTGCCATGGTTCCGAAAGCGTGACACAGAGCATCAAACGAACTCATGCCCTCGAACATGTAAATGAGAGTCAGCAAGATGTTCAGCCCCACATAGATCGCCGCAAACACCAATGCGGTGTGCTGCATCCGTGGCATGCTGCCTTCCTTGGTTGGCCCCGGCATCTCGGCTCGCATCATCGCTTTGCCCGCCGACCCTTGCCCTAGGATTGCGACAAACAAAACCACGATCCCCAATCCGCCCAAAAAGTGCGTCCATGATCGCCAGAACAAGATGCAATGCGGGACCAGTTCAGGCGTTTCTAAATCCGTCAGAACCGTCGCACCGGTCGTGCTGAAACCGGACTGAGATTCAAACATCGCTTCGATGAACGTGATCGGCGAATCCTCCGCGATCATCGTGCCACTCAGAAAATAGGGCAGAGCCCCCAGCACAGTGGCACTGACCCACGACAGACCCACGATCGCCATCGCCTCTTTCTGGTAGAGCTCTCCCCCACCGCGATAGCCACGGCCCAGAAATCGGAAGAACGCCCCCACAAAGAAACAGATCGCCATGCTCGCCAGCAAACCACTCGCCGCCGCCGATTCAAACTCCGTCGCCGGAGGCAAATGCGTTCGGTTCGCAACGCTCGGAAATGCAAATGGCAGACTGAACGCCATCGACCCGCCAATCAACAGGCAGATCGTTCCCAAAAAACGAAACAACAACGGGAAATTCAACGACGACGCCTTTTCGACGGGTGGTGAAACGGTGGCAAAGGGTGCAATCGACGAATGCCCTTGTTCATTGCCGACCGTGGCAATTCGGACCTTGTTACCCAACCACCCCTTTTTTAGCAACTCTCAGTTTCTAGCAACTCGCTTGAGTGACTCACTCAGTTCGATCGCTGGCGTTCAACCGTCGGCGGGGGTCTGTCCCAGGATCACATCGAACTGGCAAGCCAATTCACCGATCTTGGACTCGTTCATTGGCTTGAAATCAGCCACCAACAACTCGCGTCTGGCTGGATCCGTCACTCGGCGGAAAACACCATCTCGTTGATTGCCTTCATGCCCCCGAATCAACAACTGGGTCGTCAGCAAATCCTTGTCGCCCTGCTTGACCTTGATGTGAATGTGGGGGGCAGGGCGTCCGGGGTAGGGCACTGGCTTGATCGTGCGAAAACGATACCCGCCATCGCTGGCCGTTTCGAAACGCCCAAACCCTTGAAAGTTCTTGTCCTGCTGGTCTTTCTTGCCGTTGCTGTCACGCGTGTGCAGATAAACCGCGTTGGCATCGCATTGCCAAATTTCAATCGTTGCATTGCGAACCGGCGTCCCCGCCGCAGTCAGCACCCGGCCAGTCAGATGAGTCACCTCACCAACCGCCGGGGTCGTGTGATCACCCATCACGATCAAATCGTTGTCCTGATCCAATGGCAATCGATCGGGGTAAAACGGACCTTCGGTCAGTGGGGGCGTTGGCTGAAGCAACTCTTCAGCAAACAACCCGGGCGTCGTCCACATTGCAGCACCGCCGATCGCCATCGCAGATCGACTCGCGAACCAACGTCGTGACATCATCTTCGTGTTCATCGCGATCACCTGTAGGAATTTCGAACTGCACTGGATGAGCCAATCCCGCATCATTGGTCAATCCCACATTGTAACGAGTCTCAGACAGACACCGCAGCACCTCTCTGCGGCCACCCGCAAGCGGCGTCAGAACGGCTCTCTCGGTTTGTAGCGATTGCGACGGCCCCAAACGCGTCACCCGTGCCCGCGTTTGCCCGACCACAAAAAAGAGCTTGGAGGTCCCCGAATCGTCACCTAGATGTTGTTGTGATTTAGGGCCATTTTTCCAATCGGGCAAACAACATGAACAACGAACGTCCTTCGACCGAACGCAAAGCACTTCAAATCAACCTGGATCCGCGGCGGTATGGTTCGTTTGCCGAGATCGGAGCAGGGCAAGAGGTCGTGCGTTGGTTCTTTCGCGTCGGTGCCGCCGCAGGCACAATCGCCAAGAGCATGTCGGCCTATGACATGGCCGTCAGCGACGCGATTTACGGCGAGTGCCAACGCTATGTCTGCCGCCAGCGTCTGGATGACATGCTGACCCGAGAACACACGCTGAACATCGAACGATTGAAGGAACAACGCGGCGACTCGACCGCCTTCTTCGCGTTTGCTGACACCGTTTCCGCCCGCAACTACCACGGCACCAACGAGTGTCACGGATGGATGGGCATCCGATTCCAAGCTCACCCGCGGGATGAAGACAGCCAAATCATTCTTCACGTCCGAATGCTGGACAACAACAACGCGGCCCAGCAAGAAGCACTCGGAATCGTCGGAGTCAACCTGCTCTACGGTGCCTTCTTTCTCAATCATGAACCCGACCAGTTGATCGAATCGTTGCTGGACAACCTCAGCACCCAGCGCATCGAAATCGACATGATCGAATTTTCGGGCATCGCATTTCGACATGTCGACAACCGTGTGATGAGCCTCCGCCTGGTGCAACTGGGACTCAGCAAGGCAGCGATGTTCTCCGCCGATGGCGAAGTCCTCCAGCCCGCCGAAGTGCTCTACAAAAAACCCATTTTGGTGGAACGCGGCAGCTTCCGGCCAGTCACCCACGTGAACTTGGACATGATCCAAGCGGCCCAAAAGAGCTTTCGCAAAGAAGCAGACGTGGATCCCAATCAAGTCGTGACACTGGCGGAGATCACGATGCGGAACCTCCGCGCCAACGGCGAAATCGACCTGCAAGACTTCCTTGCCCGAGTCGACACGCTGGCGGCCTGTGGCATGACCGTGCTGATCTCGGACTACTTCGAGTACTACCGATTGGCCGCCTACCTGTCGCAATACACCAAGAAGAAAATCGCGATCACGATGGGCGCCGGCAGCCTGCACGAACTCTTCGAAGAAAAGTACTACACGGAACTCGATGGCGGCATCCTGGAATCATTCGGCAGGATGTTCAAAAACGACCTGAAGCTCTACGTCTACCCGTTGATGGACCGCGAAACCAGCGAACTGACCACCGTCGAGAACCTTGAGATCGCGCCGGAACTACGGAAGCTTTACGACTACCTGGTGGACAAAGGCTGCATCGAGCAATTGCACGCTTACAACCCCGAACACCTTTCAACATTCTCCCGTGAAGTGTTGAAGATGATCGAATCCGGCGATGACGAGTGGAAAAAACACGTTCCCCAAGAGGTCGCGACCGTGATTCAGAAACGTGGCATCTTCGGCTGCAAATCCCACGCTCCGGAATCCCGACTCGCCGCCATGGTGGCGCCCATGGGAGCTGCCTTCAGCAATGTCCCGGCCCCCGGGGCATTCGCCACCTGATCCCGTCGAGGCACCCCACCTGCTTCGAACCTCACCTCAACGAAACCACTCCACGCCACGGCGGATCTCCGGATCTTCCGTGGCGTTGCTCATTCCGGCAGCTGCCTCTCGTCACTTCCCGACCCAGAAATCGCCCTCCCCCCTGACAAACCTCAAAAACCACTGACCGACACGGCTCCCAGAAGCCCCTCAAGAACACTTCTAACGACAACTAACCAACCGTTAACAGCCGCCCGCTCAAAGCTAGCACTTCTCTCACACTTCCTTCATCCAACGTTAACAACCGAGCCATCTTCATCTGCTTTAATCCCCGCGCTCGATTGCGGGGAGTGAAAGAACCTGATCCCCGGAGCCTCCATCCCGATTCATTTCAGCAACTCATTTCTCTTCTCCTGAGAGCTCTCAAAAGTCATGAAATTCCAACATCCCCGCACCTGTGATCAGCGGACTTCCACGCGATCCGGTTTCACCTTGGTCGAACTCTTGGTCGTGATCGCGATCATCGGCGTCTTGGTTGGACTGCTTCTGCCGGCTGTTCAAGCCGCTCGCGAAGCCGCCCGCCGCATGCAGTGCCAGAACAACTTCAAGCAGTTCGGCATCGCACTTCACAACCACATGGCCGCCTTCGGATCGTTTCCACCCGGCAATGTCAATTACGACGAAAGCGGCAACCGCTTCAAAACCGGCGGCTGGCAGCACGGTCAGAACGAACTGGGATGGCACTGGTTGCCAATGTTGTTCCCCTACATGGAACAACCCGGTGTCTGGGAACTGATCACCCGCTGCGAAGATTCCGTCACGGGTCACACCATGAACCCCTGCGATCACTGCGAGTACTTCGCGGAATTCGAACACATCGGTCGCGAACAACTCGGTTCATTCGTTGCCTGCCCATCAGCACCCGGCGTGACCAATCAATTTTCCGACGGCAGCTACGGCCTGGAAGCCTTGGCAAAGGGTTCCAACTACGCCGCCAACTGGGGTTCAGGGGACATGCTGTCCTGGGAAAGCGACCAGACCTCCGGAGCGTTCGGCACCTACTACGTTCACCAAGATGTGATCGTCAAAGACGGCATCGCAGGTGACCGCTTTCAGAACCGCAATGGAATGGGCAGCGAAGACTTCCTGGACGGCATGAGCAACACGATGGCGATGAGCGAAATCCTCAACCATGACTCGAAAACGGACATCCGTGGTACTTGGATGTCGCCTGCCATGGGAGCCACAATCTTCTCCGCTTTCACCGGCCCCAACAGTCGCGAAAAAGACGTGTTGGCTGCCTGCGATGAAACCATCCCGGAAGACAAACTGAATCCATACTTGGCTTGCTTGGAACAACGCGACACCGCCGAAATCTGGGCCGCTGCTCGCAGTCACCACACCGGTGGCGTCAATATCCTGATGGCAGACAGCTCCGTTCGATTCATCACTGACTCAGTCGACAAAGAAAACGTTTGGCATCCATTGGCAACTGCGAAGAACAGCGAAGTCTTCGAAATGCCCTGATCGATCGGACGCCATCAAACCAGCCCTCCTGGCGTAAGCGGGTCGGCAAGAATGATCGGGCATAACCATGTGAGCCGTTTGGGCGTTAGCCCCGGTTGTACGTGGAAACAACCACGCTTGCCACGATATTTCAAATGCCGAACGCCCCCTGCCGACCTGCTTAGTCGCACTCCCTCGAAGGAATCTCGCACAGCTTTCAAGAAAGCTGTGCAACCTCGCCTCTCCCGCTGGGAGGGGCGAGTGAAGCGAGGGACGGGCTGAGCTCAAAATCTCTCATGCACTCTTTCACCTCCTTTATAAACCAGATGAACTTTCAAACCTCCATTCTACTGATCCCCGTTTTCGCGTTGCTCACCGTCATCGGTTGTGGATCGTCAGCCCCTCCAGCCATCACTCTCGAACAAGACGCCTACGCTTGCGTGGAAGGTCTCGGAGATGCCGCTGGCGACCCCAAGATGTTTGCCACCGTCTTCGTCGATGGAGCAGTTCCTGAGAACCACGAAGACTACGCTCAGCGAGGCTACGAAATCGCAGGCGACGGCGAAGTGAACGGCGACCAAATGACCGTCCCCGTCAAAATCTTTGGCGGCGTCTTTGCTACCTCCGGCGGCGATCGCTCGAAAAAGGCATCGGATTCCGGAAACACCACTCAAAACTGGGTGCTGCAACGCGTCGGCGAAGACTGGAAAATCAAAGAAGCTCCTTTGGGTTGATCCCATCTGAAGGACATCCCTTGTTCTCCAAGATTCTCTCTGCCAAGAGCCTCCAGTTTCTGGGGCTCTTGATGCTTTTGGTCATCGGAGTCTGTGCGGCCAGTGTCGCACGGGACCTGATGTCGATCGCACCCACGCCATCCTCGGCCAGTCGTCGAACGCTGGCCCCCAAAGACTCCGGCGGATCGGTCGCAAATGCCGTGAACCAGTGGAGCCAATTTGTCTCCTCGCAGTTCGCTGGTGACCAAGCCTGCCAGGCCTGCCATCCGGTCGAGTACGAAGCCCACCTTCGATCCGGTCATTCGCGAACCGCCACACCGATGGTCGAGTCGGAGTTGGCTCAGCAACTTCTGTCACAAGGCGAATACGAAGATTCGCTCCGCAATCAAACGTTCCGCTTCACCAAGCAAGCGGATCAGTTTTTGGTCAGCACCTCAACAGGGCAGGGCAGGGCGTCCGCGAACGCGTCTTCACCACCGAACACGCAATCAAAGAACCTTTCGGTCACAGTCAATTGGCTGTTGGGATCCGGCACCCACGCACAAACTCCCCTCGCCATCCAGAAAGATGGCTCTCGCGGCATCGAGATGCGTTGGTCGTCATTCCATGGCGACGACCAACTGAATGTGACTCCCGACCACGATCAATACACGACCTTCCGTGAAGGCACGGCCGAGTGCTTTGGGCGTCCCATGGATGCCATGGACGTGCGTTCTTGCATCGGATGCCACTCCACCGTCGTCCCGCCTCCACCCTTGCCGCTGACCCCCGACACGATGATCGCCAACGTTGGTTGCGAACGCTGCCACGGGCCACGGAAGCAACATGTGATTCTCGCAGGCCGCGGCTTGCCCGAGCAGAGCAAACCAATGATTGACCAACATGATGCCAGTGCTCACATGGAAACGTGCAGTGCATGCCATCGCGACGAACGCTCCGTTTCGGCTGATTCCACGGCGGCTGAACGTGCTCGTTTCCAGCCGTATGGACTGAAGAAAAGCGAATGCTACCTGCAATCTTCGGGTCAGCTCACCTGCTCGACTTGCCACGACCCGCACGACACCACCTCGCACGATCGCCAACAATACATCCAGCAATGCCAAAGCTGCCATCAACCGCAGGCTTCCACGATTTGCCCTGAAGCACCAGCGGGAGACTGCATCGAATGTCACATGCCACTCACACCCTGGACCCAAGGAATCGCTTTTCGCGATCACTGGATTCGAATCGTGGATGACACCGCTTCCCACGCTGCCGAGACCACGCGGGAGGCATCCCCATGAGCGTCATCTCCCCGTCACCCAGCACTCGCCCGGCGGTCAATCCATCAACCTCTCGTTCGAGAGAAACGTCGCCGACCGTCGCCTCAGCGAATCCCCAAAGTGGATTCCTCTTCTCGCCGCTCATCGACCTGATCTTCATTGCGAACTTGTTTTGGCCGCTGTTGGTCTTCGTCGATGTCTTCGGTGGAACGACAACCCATGAGGGCCTGCTGTTCTGGCAAATCTACTTCATCACCGCCCCACACCGCTGGATCACCATCGTTCTGGTGTCCGTCGACCACCACAAGTCCCAGGATCGACGGTGGCTCTTTGCCGCTTTGGCACTCGCGATTTTGACGGTCTGCGTCGGGTTGCAGGTCGGCACCGGGTCGCTGCTGTGCCTCGGTATGATCGACTACATCTGGAACGCCTGGCATTTCTCGTCCCAGCATCACGGCATCTTTCGAATTTACCAACGCCAATCGTCGGCCCCATCCAAAACCAAGGCATCCGATCCGTTTGACCGAACCGCAAGCAGCGGCGCAGGCTCCGACCATTCAAATCCGCTTTCGCAATTCATGCAAAGCAAAGGGGCACTGCTTCAGAAACTCTTCTTTCGTGGCTTTTTGCTGTACACCATCGCTCGAGTGGCAGGATTTGGCTGGCCCGAAGGACCGTTCCCTTCGTTCTCTGGAGTGGAGTTCCTGGACTGGGGGATGCTGCTGATTCCTGCTGCGTTTGCCATTTCCGCGATGCACCGATTTGCAAAACTCGGCAACCAAACGTTGGCCAGCATGCTGTACCTGTTGAGCGTGATGTCTCTCTTCGCAGCGTTGCTGTTGGCCGCTCACTACCAGAACAGCCGACTCGTCATCCAGCTCGCACTGGCGTCCGCGATTTTCCATTCGATGGAATACATGTCCATTGTGACTTGGTCAATGAAGAAGTCGGGGGCAAAAAACGCCAACCATCCACTGGCACGCCTCTCCAAGATTTGGATGCTGTTTCTGGTCATGTTTGTGCTGGTCATCGGCCTCGGGAACTACCTGCTTTCACGCGGCTTCTTTGAAGTCTGGGTGACAATCAACTTGGTCGTCGCCTTTTGGCACTACTGCTTTGACGGCCTGCTGTGGAAGTCGCCCAAACGCCGCGTCCCCTCCCCCTCAGCGGGTGCAGCATGACGTCATCCCGTGAGACACCGAAGCAGAACGTCCCGGCAAGTTGGTTGCTTTGGCCGCCCACGGTGATTGCCGTCTTGGTGGCCGTTCGCCATCTGTTGCTGGACCCCAACGGGCACATCGAGTGGTTTGGGCGAGACGACGTCTACGCCGTTTCCATGTTCGCCGCATTGCCCATGGGATTTGCCGGAGCAATTCGGGTTGCCAAGAAATCGCGTTCATCCGCCATCGTGCTGGGCGCGTGTTTGCTGGCGGGATGCCTTTGCCTGGCCGCCATGAGTCATGGAATCTCAATTCCTGAAAACCTGCTCGCAATCACAATCGCTCGCGCACTGCAGTCTTGCCTCACCGCGTTCGCCGTCGCCAACCTTTGCGTTGGCATCGCGTCGCTCCAATCACCTGACCACCCCCCATCAAACGTCGTCGGGGCAGGGCAGGGTGGCCAGCATTTCTTGCCGACTTGGGCATGGCTCTTGTTCGGAACGGCAACCATTGCCATTCCCGCCACCTACACGCATTCAGCAGCGGAATCACTCGAGAAGAAGCTGCAAGAATCACTCAGCAGCCATCGCGTTGCCTTGGCTTGGGAACAGTGCTCGCAGCTTCGCCGACTCGATCCCGGTGCAACGACCGCGGATTCGGACCTGGCCGCGTTAGAAGGCAATCTCCACGAACAGAAAGTCCAACTGGAATCAGAAGTCCAACAGCCGATGCCTCGAAACATCTCCATCGCCTTGATCGGGAGAAGAATCACCAGTTTGGTTCAGCTCGATCGAAATCACGAGGCCCTCGGTTGGATTCGACCGATGATGTCCGGTCGCAATTTTCATCCGATTAGTCTCGATTTCTACGGGCTCTGCCAACAACGCTTGGAACAACCTGCCGAGAGCATGCGAGGTTACGAGCGTTCGTTGAAGCACTGGGAACGACAACCGGACAGCCCCGGCAAACGCAACGCGATGATCAGTGCTTACAAAGGCATCGCTTTCGCAGCGCGCCAATTGGGCAACCGGCGTTTAGAAGAAGAGGCCTATCAAACATTGGTGCAATTGGCCCCCACCGCCGAGAATCATTTCCTTCTGGCGACCAGTTACAAAGAACACCAAAAGACCTCGCTAGCCGCCGAGAACGCTCAGCTAGCCGCACAGCTGGACCCTCTGTATGCCGAGCAAGCCCAATCCATGCTGTCACAACTTTCGCGTGACCACTTCAGCTGTTTCTTAGTGCCTCGCTAAGCAGCAGGGCAGGAGCGACCGGGCAAAACCATGTGAGCCGTTTGGGCGTTGGCCCAGGCCACTCCATGTTCAACCTTCGAAGGAGGGTAGGCTCGCGCGAGTTTTATCCCGAAGGGATCGCAGATGGTAGCCGGTGGTTTGAACGCAGTGAACACCACCGGATGCAAGACCCCAGCAATCCCCAACCCTGAAAGGGTCGAAGATTCCGCGCCCCTTTCAGGGTCGGTATGAGTTTTTTGGTTTCCGGGGGTTGCGCTGCGACGCAGCACCCCCCGGCTACCATTCAAAATCCCTACCGGGATAAAAAAACCTGGAGTCGGAAGAAAGCTTGCATCTGCTATCGCGTCATAACACCAAGCATTTAACAACCCACCATTCAGCGCGATGCGAGCGACACCGCATGCCTGAGAATCGGCAGCACGCACTGGTTCATGCCCGTCGTGACCGCCCCCGTGGACCCTGGCAACGCGAACACCACCTTGGACTTCATCCGCCCCGCGGTGGCGCGACTGAGCATCGCCTTGGGGCCGATCTCGGCGATCGAGATGGCTCGAAAATGCTCCCCAAAACCGGGCAACGTCACATCCAACAGGGACTCAATCACGTCGACCGCCATGTCTCGCGGCGCGATGCCAGTCCCACCCGTCGTGATGATCGCATCCAGCGAACCGTCTTCAGCAAGCTCCCCCAACAGCTTCGCGAGCGGTTTGGAATCATCCTTCAAAATCTTCCGTTTCGCGACGGAGTGACCGGCTTCCTCGAGCAAGCTGACAATCCGGTCGCCACTGCGATCTTCTGTTTTGCCACGCGTGTCACTGAGCGTGATCACGGCGACGCGAACCGCTTGAGCGGGATCCACGTCTGGACAACCACACTGGGAATCTGGAGGGGGTTGATTCACGACGCTGGTTCCTCACTTTGTTCCAACAAACCCGCTCGTTGTTGAGCGTCTTCGAGAAAGTAATTCACATCATTGAGATCATCGGCGTGAAGCACTTCGTAGGCGTGAGCCGCACTGCGAGACCGATACAACTGCTCGCGAATGTTGATGTCTCGCGTGATCGCGGTCGCAAAGGCAGAAAGGATCTCCAAGTGACGCTTGCGGCTCGACTCAGGCGTGGCCAACAACAACACCGCGTGAACCAAGCGTCCGTCCGGTGTATTGAGCTTGATACCCTTCTTGCTGATTCCCAGCACGCCTTTGACATCATTGGCACCGGGTTCATCGATGATCGCGTGAGGGATCATCAAACCGATCCCCAAGCACGTCGTCTGAGATGCTTCCCGAGAACGAACGGTCTCCAGAAACTTGTCCTGTGGTGTGCTCATTGGCGTGGTGGCATACAGCAGGTTGGTGAGTTTCTGAAAGATCTCTTCCTTGTTGCCGTCCAGATCCACCATGATCCGATTCTCCTGCAAGAAGTCCAGCAATCGAGGACGGTCCTGGCGAGCTTCGCCAGTTTGGGTCAGGGCAAACCGCGTTGCACTTGGCCCTAGCAACTGGTTGATCGCCAGAGCCGACAGGCCGACCGTCGTCACCATCGACTTGATTTCTTCGGAGAACCCTGACTGCTCGCTGCCAACCAAGATGATCAAACCAACCGCCACGCCGCCGTGGGGCAACAGCGACATTCCAAGGTACCTGCGAACGTTGTCGGTCGCTCCGGACAAACTCATCGCCGTGTAGGCACTGATGGTCTTGGCCACCAACCGCGACAGGAAATACAGGGCAACCAAACCAATGACCGGCGGGATCTGAGTGAAGTCTAACTTCATCCCTGCAAACGTGTAGAAGAGCGCAAACAGGGCTCCTCCAATCCCATTCAAGTAGGCTTCTCCCGACCGAACCAAATCATGCCGGAAATTGGTCAGCGTGATCCCGGCGAACGTGCATGCCAAGATTCCACCCGAGGTGCCAAAGCTCGCCGCCGCTCCCCAGGCCCCCAACACAACCGCGACCATCAACGGGCCCAAAAACGCAGCACTGACCACCGTCTGAACCAAAACAATTGCCAACAACGCGCAAGCAGCACCGATCGCAAGCGTCACTGCAAACTGCACGCCGACACTTTCCAACGCATGAACCCACCCCGATTGATCCGCCAGAAACGTGGAGATGAACACAAAGGCGGCGACCGCGACCATGTCGATGAGACCAATCGCCGCCAACAAGGTGCGAGTCAAAATGCCTCGAGCGCGGGCCTCTTGAATCACCAACACCGTCGTTCCCGGCGCCCCCGCAATGGCAATGGCCGCGAACAAAGCCGCCGGTGGCAGCGACATCGACGGGTCCAGCCACCTCCCGCCAAAGTACATCACCGAGCCAACCAACGTTGGCGTGATCAAGGCTTCGCCCAGCAGCAACAACCCGATCCGCTTGCCCGTGTTTCGCAGGCTTCCAAAGTACAGCGAGGCACCGACCGTGAAGGCAATGAAGCCCAACACGAAGTTCATGTAGGGACCAAACCGGTCCAATGCCTGGGGATCCAAAACGGTGTCCAACCCAGGAAACCGAAGTTGACGAAGCAGAATGCCGGTGGCAATCCATCCGGTCACCTTGGGCAGCCGGATCAGAGCAAATAACTCGCCCCCCAGCACACCGGCAGTCAGCACCACCGCCATGTTGAAAAGCGGGTCGTCGAAGTGAAGGTTCGGAAAAAAATCCATGTCCTGGCCATCATTTGCCGAACAGAAATCGTCAAAGCAGCCAGGATCCTAGGTAAAAACGCTCCATTTGGGAACGCGGCGCAACTTGGAGGGACCGCTTCACGCGGGGGTATCCCTCGTTTCAGGCATCAGCCCAACACGCAAAGTGCAGTCTGGCACTCGGATTTCCAAGGCAAGGAACTGCAGAAACCCGACCGACCGTCCGAGCGCCACGCTTCCCCGGGCCGCAAGAACACACGCAAGAACTTCGCACCGCAGGGCTGCACGACCAAGTGGATCGCGAGGCTTGGTTGAAAGACTTCGTCGTCGACACCCAGCCTTCCCCAGCGTCGGAAAGGACTCATTCCGCCATCTTCGACCCGTCAATGCTTGCCCCAGCCATGGTCGACAGAATCCGTGCCAGGCAATGCCCGCACGGCGGTGTTGTGCTTCAGCGATCCACTCCGGCGCAGAACTTGGTTAGCATCACCGGACACCTCCTTCAGCCCACATGACTGTTTGAGGAAGGTATACTAAGCAGGTCGGCAGGAATGATCAGGCATAACCATGTGAGCCGTTTGGGCGTTAGCCCCGGTTGCACGTGGGATCAGTGGCGTTTGCCATAACAGTTCCAATGACGAAAGACTCCTGCCGACCTGCTCAATGCCCCCACCGAAGGTCGCTCGATGAGCGGTTTCCGTTGAGTCGCAGTCCCGCCAAATCCCTCCCGATCCAAAAATGCATCCAGCAACCATGAGAAAGTGTTCGCTCTCTCGCGTTCAGCGTTTTACGCAACTTTGCATCTTTTGCTTGACGGCTTGGGGATCGACAACAGGTGGCTGGTCCATCGCCGCTCCCATTGATTTCGAGACCGAGATCGCGCCGATCTTTCAACAGCACTGCCTGCATTGTCATAACGAAACGCAGAAAGGTGGTGAACTCTCGTTGTCATTCGCCGATGGACTGATGGAGTTGGGACATGTGGTCCCCGGCGACCCTCAAAGCAGCTATCTGGTGGAGACGATCCACGCGGCTGACGGTGAGACGCCTTCGATGCCAGAGGAAGGCACTCCTCTGAATGACACTCAGGTTGATCTGGTCAGGCGATGGATCGCCGAGGGCGCCGTTTGGCCCGACGGGTTTGAAATACAGCACAAGGCCAAGGCGGATGCTTCGTGGTGGTCGCTCCAGGAACTTGCAGACATCTCACCGCCGGAACCTTCCGCAGGACAGTCGTCGCACCCGATCGATCGGTTCATTCAACACCGATTGGCCCAAGCAAAGATTGCTCCTTCGCCACCGGCCGACCGTCGCACACTGATTCGTCGGTTGTCGATGGATTTGATCGGTCTGCCACCGACTCCTGAATCCGTCACGGCGTTTGTCGCGGATCCGAATCCGGCCGCCTACGAAGAATTAATCGATCGTCTATTGCGGTCGAAGCATTTTGGTGAGCGTTGGGCTCGACATTGGCTCGACATCGCTCACTACGGCGACACCCATGGCTTTGAGCGAGACAAGCTTCGCGAGAACGCTTGGCACTATCGCGATTATGTCATCCGGGCATTCAACGACGACATGCCCTACGATCAATTCCTGCGACAACAAATTGCCGGTGACGTGATCGATCCAGAGAATGAAAATTCGGTGATCGCCACTGGCTTTCTCGCGGCAGGACCTTGGGATTTCGTGGGCCAGGTCGAAGCCAAGAGCCTTGTCCTCCGACGCGCTGCCCGCGCACTCGACTTGGATGACATGGTCACTCAAGTATTGACCTCCACGATGGCCATGACGGTCAATTGCGCTCGCTGCCACGATCACAAACTCGATCCGATCAAGCAGAAGGAATACTATCAATTGGTCGCCGTGTTCGCTGGCGTCCAAAGACAGGATCGGGTTGTCAGCCAAACTGCCCAAGAGGCCTACAATGCAAGCAAGACGCGACTTGAATCAGCACTGGCCGAGATCGAGTCGAAGCTTCAGCATTTGACAGGACGCGGCATTGATCTGGCCGATGTCGTTGGTGGCGGCAACGGTTTTGGATCAGGAAAAAAAGGGCAAGGGATCGACCCCCGTACTGGTAAGTCGGAAGAACGGTCTTTAAACGCACTGGACGATCGAAAACCGGGACAATTCGCGACATGTGATGCGTCAATGATCGACGGCGTCTTTATCCCAGCCTTTGAACAAACACAGATCAGCTCCACCGAACTGGTCGCGGCGGGGTTGCCGAAACACAGCAATCGAGCCTGGGATTTGATTCGCAATGGTCCTGTCGCCAGTCAATTTTCAACGACCTTTGGTTCAATCGACTTCGCCGCCGCCGGACATTCGATGATTGGATTGCACGCCAACGCGGGGATCACCTTCGATCTATCGAACATTCGCGCTGCTCTTGCTGCCGTGGATCCAACGCAAGACTCCGCCTCGCCAGTTCGGTTTACCTCGACCGTCGGATATGGCGGGAGAACCGCCCAACCAAGTGCTGAGTTTCATGTGTACATCGATGGCGAACAAGTTGCCAGGGATCGAATCGGCCGCCACGACTCGGTTTCCGTTGAAGTGCTACTCGAACGGGACAAACGTTTCCTGACCCTGATCTCGACCGACGGTGGCAACGGCTACGGACACGATCAAGTCAGCTTTGGCGATCCGCGAGTTGTATTGACTTCGGCGAGTGAACTGACCGACGAGATGAAGGAACGGCAATCCGCACTGCTCGCCGACAAGACGCGTTTGCAAGCGGAACTGGAGTCCCTTCAGCCGCCACCTCAGTTCTTTGGGGTTCAATCAAAGGCACCAGCCCCTGTCCATGTATTGCTGCGTGGTGATCCCGAATCACCTGGACCGGAGGTCGCCCCCGGAGGCCTGACTTGGTCGCAGTCGCCGCTTCTGTTTGGCGATCAGAGTATGCCGGAGGGACAGCGGCGTTTGGCCTTGGCCAACTGGATCGTTGCCCCCGAGAACACGCTCACCGCGCGAGTGATCGTCAATCGACTTTGGCATTGGCATTTTGGCAAGGGAATTGTTGACACGCCTAGCGATTTTGGTTTCGGCGGATCCCAGCCATCGCACCCCGAGTTGTTGGACTGGTTGGCCGCCGAACTGATCCGTCAGAAGTGGTCGCTCAAGGCGATTCACCGCTTGATTGTCACTTCGCAAACGTATCGCCAAACAAGTCGATTGGAACCCGATGTTGCAGCAGGGATGCAGGATCCCCGCGAAATCGATGTGGACAACAACCTGCTGTGGCGAATGAATTCGCGTCGCTTGGAGGCCGAAGCGGTCCGAGATTCAGTGCTAGCGATCACAGGTAAATTGAACCTTGCGATGCACGGTCCTGGCTACCGTGACTTTGACTACCAGGAGGCTTACGCACCGATCTACACTTACAAGACCGCTGATTCGGCTGAACTATGGCGGCGTAGCGTGTACCGGTTTATCGTCCGCACATCGCCCTCACCCTTCATGACGGCATTGGATTGCCCTGATTCCGCCAACCTGACGCCCAAGCGGAATGTAACCACGACGGCATTGCAATCGCTAGCGATGTTCAATAACGCTTTCATGTTGCAACAGTCATCTTACCTGGCTGAAAACCTCGCTTCGGAAACAACCCAAACCGACGAACAGATTCAACTTGCCTTCGAACGCGTTTTGGTTCGCAAGCCCGTCGGGCAAGAATGGAAAGCAGCCCGGCAACTGGTGGCTGAACATGGCTTGTTGCATCTCTGTCGTGCTCTTTTCAACGCAAATGAATTCATCTGGCTGGACTAACAGGACGCTCAAAGAACATGGATCTATTCAATCGTCGGCAAATGCTGCAGTCCGCGTGCGGGGGCTTCGGATGGCTCGCAATGCAAACGATGCTCCGGCAACAGACGGCACAGGGTGCAGGGGTTCAAACGACCGATCATCCCGCCCGCGCCAAAGCGGTGATCCAGATCTTCTGCCCTGGCGGGATGAGCCAAGTCGATACGTTCGACTACAAGCCGGAGTTAGAAAAACGATCAGGCAAACCGTTTGATCCCGATGGCAAACTGCAGTTCTTCGCATCCAAGCCGGGAAATATCCAAGGCAGTTTCTGGCCATTCCAACAGCACGGTGAATCGGGACGATGGATATCCGATCTTTTCCCCCAACTCGCCAAGCATGTCGACGATTTGGCCTTCATCTATTCCATGCAAAGCAAGACTGCGTTGCACGGACCGGCGTGCTTCATGATGAACACTGGGTTCACGCTGCCGGGATTCCCAAGCATGGGATCGTGGGTGACCTACGGATTGGGAAGTGAGAGCGAAGACTTGCCCGCGTTTGTTGTGCTGCCCGACCCCAAGGGCTTGCCGCCAGGAGGCATCATCAATTGGGGTGCCGGATTTTTACCGGCCGTCCACCAAGCCACCACATTGGACTCGCGTGCTGGTCATCAACCGATCAACGACCTGTTTCCACCTCAGAATTTCGATGCGGTCAATCGCGACTCAGATCAAGCGGGACTCGACTTCTTACGTTCATTGAATCAACAGCATCTGTCGGACCGTCAAGCCAACACCGATCTCGAAGCACGAATGTCCGCTTATGAACTTGCCGCTCGACTTCAACTCAGTGCACCGGAGCTATCGGACTTGTCGTCCGAATCAGCAGCGACCCAACAAATGTACGGAATGCACGATGAAACGACCACCGATTTTGGACGTCAGTGTTTACTAGCGCGTCGTTTGGTCGAGCGGGGCGTCCGCTTCGTTCAACTGTATTGCGGCGCCGAAAACACAACCGCGAAAAAAACCCGACCGAACTGGGATTCGCACGAAGATGTGGTCCGCGACCACGGGCATTGGGGCCGCGTGCTTGACACAGGTGCGGCGGCGTTGCTAGCCGATTTGAAGCGAAGCGGGATGCTGGACGACACGCTGGTGATCTGCACGACCGAATTTGGTCGTCAACCTGCCGCGCAAGGCGCCCAAGCAACAGGCCGCGATCACAACGCGGGAGCGTTCACGGCGTGGATGGCCGGTGGTGGGATTCAAGGCGGGGTTGGCTATGGAACGACCGACGAACTGGGATTCAAGGCAATCGAACATCCCACCTACTGCTACGACCTGCACGCGACCGCGCTGCATCTACTCGGCATCGATCACACCAAGCTTACTTTTTATCACAACGGGATCGAGCGGCGGTTGACCGATGTGCACGGACACGTGATCCCAGAACTCATCAAGAGCTAACCCGCTCAAGCTTCACCGGAGCCGTTCGTTCGCCATTCCATTGGCAAACGTAAACGCTTTCATCCTCGTCGATGCAGACATCGTGGCCGTGGTAGAAAGTTCTTGCCTGGTCCTGCTTCACCGTTTGCAAAACCCCGTCCTCATAAACGGGTTGCTCGCCACCGGGGCACGAGACAACTCGGTCGTGCTTGTCCATCACCATGATGAAACCAGACTGGTACAGCCACGGCTTCGGAAGATTGACGTCGGCGTTGTTGTGGCTCCAACAAACCCCGGCGTAGACATGGTCGCCATGGATCACCGGTCGACAGATCTGCAGATTCGCGAGCTTCACCGTCTTGATCCACTTGCCATCGAGCGTGAAGTATTTGAACGCTCGCTGAGCACGACTGGTCACGATCAGCTTCGGATTGGCTGGATCACGGTTGTCCAGGGCAATGCCGTGCGCGTTGGCCAAGTTGTAGTTCTTGTCTTCGTTCTCGTGACCGCCGAACTTCTGAATGAATTGCCCATGTTGGTCGTACCGCAGGATGTAATCCGATCCATATCCGTCGGCAACATAAATGTCACCGTTGGGCGCAACCGCCGTTTCAGTGGGCTGAAACACCATCTCAGGCGAGTAGGCGCCGACGGTCATCGGGTGACTGATGGTGAATAGCATCTTTCCATCGATTGTCATCTTGGCGATGTATCCGTTTTGGCGGACCATCGTCACACCGTCTTGCAGACTCCGAGCCCAACCACTTTCGCTGACGTACAGCATGTCTTCGCCGCCTTCGTTGACCAGAGTCAAACCATGACCGCCGGGCCAGTAAGTCCCCCAGCTGTCGAGGACTTTCCCGGACTTGTCGAAGACGATGATGTTGTTGCGTGGATCGTCGCCAATCATCACCAACCGTCCCCGAGAGTCCTGCACCATCTCGTGACAATTGTCGATCGGAGTCCGAACCGGATTGACCTGTGCCCAGTCCTTCTGAACGCGATAACGAAAGTCACCCTGCCCGATCAAGTTTGGCTCGGCGGCAACGTCTTTTTCGGCTGCGCTCACAAGTGTCGCGGACTGAGCCAACGCAGCGGCCCCCGCCGAAGCAACGACACCGGTTTTCAGAAAAGTTCGACGATCGGACATTGTGGTACCAGTGAAGAAAGGAAGAGAGAACGACAAGGAAAGCATCGCGATGCGTGGCGAATGGCCGGCCGGAAACCCAACTTCCTCACGCAAGTCCTCGGAACACCAACGAGTGAAGTAGGTCGACAGGAATGATTGGGCACAACCATGTGAGCCGTTGGGGCGTTCGCCCCGGTTGCACGTGGGAGCAACGACGCTTCCCAAACAGATCCAATGCCGAAAAACTCCTGCCAACCTGCTAGTCCTTTCCTCGCGTCGCTAACCGATGAAAACGATGGCATCGAAGTATAGCGACAATCGCTGCTGCCGCGCCAATTGACGAGAACAACTGCATTGAGATCACTGGTGAAAATCGAGTCGGCAACCAGTTGTCAATGTTCGCAGCATCAGCTTGAATCAAACTGGAAGGGAAGGCCAAAACGTAGACGAAACACATTGGCGCCGTCCACGGAAATCTCCGGAACGAACGCCTTTGCATCTTCAATCGACCGTTGTCAAGGTCACCAAGCAGACAGGATGGTGAGTGGATCCGTTTTGCCTGTTTCCGAGCTGGCCGACAGAGACAGGGTCCTGGGCCGGGCACCAGCAAGTGCGAACCCTTGGAGAGCTGTCCTCGTCCGTCGATCACCCACGGCAGGCTGACGGATCCAGTCCCGAAGGGGCGACACAATCTTAGCCGGTGGCGTCAGCCACCGGTTTCAGCGTCCGTCCAAAGCCAAGGCCTGAAGGGCCGACACAGTCAGTCTGCCGACAGCCATCCCAGTCTCAATCCATCGAACTTGCCAACGCCCCAGCGTGACGGGACACTGGAACCGCCTCTGTCACCCCTTCGGGGTTTTTGCTGTTCTTAAAGGTTGCTTTTTCCGGGGCCTGACGCCCCCGGCAATGGCTGTGTCGGCCCTCCCGGGCCTAATTGGAATGAGTTCGACGCAGACCTTTGGTGGATGGCACCATACGGCTATGATGCTCGACATCCTGGTCCAAACCCGCCAAAATCAACAAGCCCGTTTTTGGCGAGGCAAACAAGTGCTCCGGAAGCTTGACGGAACGGTTCGAACCCAAGTCATCCTGCCATTGCTTTGACAAAATTTTTGCGTATTAGGATTGAGAGTATGTGGCAAGCAGCAATCATCGTTGAGTGCGACACTCGTCGCCCCCTGGATCGTTTCGTCAACATGATCACGAACCTCGATTGTGCGGCATGGCGGGCCATCCTTTCAGGATTCGCTTTGTTCATTGGCGGCACCTTCACCGCAACGCCCCTGTTTGGAATCGACAACCAAGTCCTGTTCGAAGCAGCAAGCAAGGCGAGTGAGGCCCAGGTATTTGATATCCGCAGCTTTGACGCGGTCGGCGATGGTGTTGCGATGGATACCGAAGCCGTTCAAAACGCCATCAATGCCTGCCACGATGTTGGTGGCGGTGTTGTTTGGGTGCCTGCTGGTGATTTTCAAATCGGAACAATCATTTTGAAAAGCAATGTCACCCTCTCGCTCGATCACGGGGCCAGCTTGCTAGGAAGCACCCATGTCGCTGACTACCCCACAGACAAGCTCAGCAAGCCTCGAGAGGGCGCCGCACATTGCCTGATCTACGCTGAAAATTCGAAAAATATCACTATCGAAGGACTTGGTGTGATCGATGGCAGGGGAACTCACAAGAATTTCCCCCGGAAAAGAAGGGGTGGTCGAAACTCTGGCATCCGTCCTCGTCTGTTACGCATGGAGAGCTGTGAAAACGTCACCTTTTCTGGCGTCACCTACAAGCGTCCAGCCTTCTGGGGCTTGCACTTGATCGACTGCAAGAACATTCACTTCGATGCGGTTACCTTGCGATTCCGCAACAACAACTTCAACAATGATGGGTTTGATCTGGACGGCTGTGAGAACGTGCTCATCGAGAACTGCGATCTCAGCGCCGGGGACGACGCGATCTGCCTGAAGAGTTCCCAGAACCCTTGCCGAAACATTGTGGTGCGAGGATGTCGGCTAGACAGCAACACGGCTGCACTGAAGTTTGGCACTTCATCTCGCGGCGGGTTCCTCCATGTGACGGTGACCAATTGCTATTTTCACGACTGCCCCATGGGCGCGATCAAGCTGCAGTCGGTGGACGGCGGCCGCCTGGAGAATATCGATATCTCCCGAGTGACAATGAAAGATGTGGGATGTCCCCTGTTCATACGCTTGGGCAACCGGGGCAGCACCTTTGACGAAGGACGAGAAAGCCCTCCCGTGGGCACATTGAAAAACATCCGAGTCAGCAATGTGGTTGCCGAGGTCACCGTCGAGGACCGAGCCAAGGCGGCTGAAGCGGTGTACAAGAATCTCAAAGTGGACACGACCCGCGGCGTGACCGACAACGAGAAGTCGAAAGCTGGGCCGATCATGATCACAGGCATCCCCGGTCACTTGATCGAAAACGTCGTCCTAGAAAATATCACGATCTCCTTCCCGGGTGATGGCACCGAAGAAGATGCACGACGAACCGTTCCAGAGGACATCGATCGCTACCCGGAGCAGTTTTTCTTTGGCGTGCTGCCAGCATGGGGTGCCTACATCCGCCATGCAAAGAACGTTGAGTTCAAGAATGTCCAGTTGACGACTCGCGACGCGGACGAACGTCCGAAGTTGGTGCTGGATGATGTGGACGGTTTCGTCGAACAGTAATCGCTGCTTCGAGTTCAGGACGAACACGCCGCTGCATCAATGCAACCGTCTCCGCTTGAGCTAAGCAGGTTGGCAGGAGTCTTTCGGCATTTGAAATGTCTTGGCAAACGTGGTTGCTTCCACGTCCAACCGGGGCTAACGCCCAAACGCCTCACATGGTGATGCCCGATCATTCCTGCCGACCTGCTTAACCCGACATTTCCTCGGGGTCCTTCAACACCCGATCGGCTTGATGAATGGCATCGACCAAGGCCTGAAGTGCCGAAGACACTCGATTGAGCGTCGGAGCCAGATCGGCCAAGCACTGCTCCTCGAACTGACGTGCCGGCTCGTCACGCCATACCGACTTGGTCCGTTGCCACTGCTCCGCGAATTCACTGAATTCATGTCGGAGTTGGTTTTGTGTTTCCTGGATCGCTCCGGTACCAAACGGTTTCATCGCTGACTCACTCCGAAATGCCGTTGGGATTGAACGTTCGCAGCATCTTGCGGCCTTTGTAAAGGTGAAACAAATCTTCGGGCTGAGGCGGACGCGCGCGGCCGCCGGTGGGCAAATCAATTGTTTCCAAACCATCGGTCACAACAACGCATTCTTTCTCGTTCCGCACCGCGGTGAACACGGCCGCCGTTTCATCCAAGAAGAATCCCAATCGGTCGACTTTCACCTCTTCATACCCAACCCGTTCCAAGTAGATCTGCAACGGTTCAACGATCCGGCGCTGAGCCTCGTTGAATTCCTTCGACGGCACGGTGAAGATGTCTGGGTGATCCGCATGCCAGCCCGCATAGATCGCATAGATGTCTTCGGGAGGAAAGTCCGCCACATCGCACGACATGGCAAAGATCGTCGGCCCCGTCACGCCGATGTTGCTGTACTGTTTTTCGCCAAAGTTGTATTCAAAGCGAACCAAGAACACGTCGACTGGATCTTCAAAGCTGGGCCACAGCATCCGCCGAGAATCCACCACTTCAACGCCGGTCGGCGGCACTCCCATCTGCTGTGGTTGAGTCAACCACAACGCCATCTCGGCCTCGGCGATCGCACGTGGCTCACGGTATTCCTCCTCGATCAAATCCTCCAGTCCCAACTCGTCCGCGTAAGCGATCGCTCGCAAACGAGCGGCGGGTTCGCCCGCCAATTCTGCCAAGCGTTCTTTGCCGGTTTCTTCTCCTAGCTTGGCCAGCGCACCGGCGGCCTCGCACTGCACGCGGCGGTGTTTCAGATCCAACGTCTTGTTCAATTCACCAATGGAACTTTCGTCGCCAATCAAAGCGATTGCATCGCACAGCGACACCGCCAACGCAACCGCTTCGCCCAGCACCGCTTGAACCTGCTCGACTTCGGTTCCAAAACTTCGCGGGTCCTCTTCAAACCTTGCCAAACGCCCGGCGACATTTCCTAGCAATGCATTGAGGGAACCGATCCGATCCTTGGCAGGGTGCTGACTGACCAGCCCCGTTCGCGTGAGGTGACCGGCCAAATCCAAGATAGGCGCGGCCAGCGAAGGTTCTGAAATCAAGTCCAACAGGGCAGGGAACACCGCTCGAATGGACCAATCGTTGTGCTGCATCAACGGGCTGAGAATCTGCGCCGCGGCCATCCAGCCTTTCGGTGGCGACTGAGCCAATTGCGTGACCAACACCGCCAACGATTCCGGCGTGCGCTTCATCGCCAGCAATTGAAGCATCAGATGGCGGTTGGAAACCTCCGGCGACAGCGATTCGATGATCGTCGCCAACGTGGCGGGTTCGATTTTCGAAAGCGAATCCCCTTCGCCTCCCAACGTTTTCAAGTGAATCAGACGAAGCAATCCACCCGTGATCGCTGGGTCCGCGTCCATCAGTCGAGCGGATGCACCGGCGAGCGCAGCGACCAATGTCTCGCCATCCAAGTTGGGATCGTCTGCCAATTGCTTCAGGGCCACGCCGGCCTGAACCGGGTCGGCGCCGGCGGCAAGAATCGGGTCAAAGGAGATTTCCGACAAGGTCAAGGTTCCAAAAGTGAAAGATGTAAATTGGGGCAGGGGAGGGCAGGGCAGAGCAGGGCGGTAGAGAGCAAAACCGCTGTTCATCCGGTCGCAACCACAGGGGACTGCGAGAATAAAGTTTGCAACGTCGGCTTAGGATTCATCCGAATCCGGTTGATACGTCAGATCAGGCTTCACCGCATCGGACCATCCCAATTGTTCGATGTCATCCAGAGTCGCCCAACGGTTGTTGCCGTGGTACAGCGGTGATTGATCGATCGGGCACTTGGGAGTCTCGGCATCCGCGTAGATGTGAACGCCCTGGAGGTTGGGTTGCAACCAGATGGCTTCGCATTCATCGCAGACCACCAAACCATGGGTTGGTTTGTCGTCGACCAATCCACCCGCGCGAATGGAACACAAACCTTGTTCGCAAATCGGGCACGAACCGACGCTGTATCGAACATCGGAATTGGAATCGGGGTGAGTCACAGAATTGACTTCCAAACAAGAACGGAATGATTCGGGTGGTGCCATTGAAGATTGATTTCAAAGTGGCATTTTCGCATGTCGATTCAACGATGCGGAATGGGACCTACAGCGGAAACGCAGTGATCAATCGATTGCCTTCCAACACCAAACGCACTCGCCGGGCCATCGGGTTGCGACTCCTCTGCCCATCACGTCCACCGACAAAGCCAACACGTTTCCCCATGTCAACGGTGTAAATCGTTCGCTTGCCGTCGACTTCTTTGGTGGTCCGCTGATTCGCTTGGGCTTTCTCGTACGCGTTGTCGATCGTGGCCAAGGCCCCCTCCATGTCGCCATCAAAGACACCGTGTTTTCCCGATCGGTTGGGTTGGTCTTTGGTGTGACGGCGCAGATGTTCGAGGCGGTGACCTTCCGCACTTCCAGGCGTGTACAGCACACCCGCCGGCGACAAGAACCGGTCCGTGCTGATCTCTCGCAGCAACCCGTACTTCAGATCGGATGTCTCGGCCGCGGATTTCGCATCCGAATCCGGCGACCCACGTGTCATCTTGGACGCCAGCGGTCCCGGTGAGGGAGCGGTTTCGTTGCCTTGCGATTGAGTCTGGTTCTCCGCCCGAGGAGTCGATGCCTTCGACGAATCAGCCGGTTTTGGCACCGCTCGCGGATTGGACGCTTGGTCCGAAATCGGTGGGTTTGAGTTTTCCGCAACCGAGTCTTTGGCAACCTGCTTGGCGGGCAAGGCGGGCAAATTCCAGCCGGTGGCCTCGTTGATCGACGGGCGAAGCAGCGTGTAGCCGCCCAACATCACGGCGATGACGATTCCCGCCACGGTCGTCTGTTTGGCTTTTTTGCCACTTGGCCGGCGGGTCCCGGAGCGAGTTTCAGCAGCGTTCATTTCGGTTCAATCGAGCCAGCAAGTTTGAATTCGGTCTTCAATGACCGCCAACTTACCAGCCGATCCCAAAACTGGCCAACCACGACCGCTCAGGACTGCAAAATCTCATGGACCACGCGCCCGTGCACGTCCGTCAGACGAAAATCACGCCCCGCATAGGGAAAAGTCAGACGTTCGTGGTCGATTCCCAACTGATGCAGCATCGTGGCGTGCAAATCGTGCATGTGAACGCGATCGCGAACGGCGTAGTAGCCGTAATCATCGGTCTCTCCATACGTGATGCCTCCTCGAATCCCGCCACCGCCCAGCACCATCGAGAAACCCTGTGGGTTGTGGTCTCGGCCGTTGCTCCCCTGCACAACGGGAGTCCGCCCAAATTCGCCGCCCCACACCACCAATGTGTCTTCCCAGAGCCCACGTTGCTTCAGATCCGCGAACAATCCTGCAATCGGACGATCCGTCTTGGCGGCGTTCTTCTCGTGACCGTTCTTCAGATTGCCGTGCTGGTCCCACACTTGGCCGCTGCTGACGGTGATGAAACGCACACCGGATTCCGCCAACCGACGCGCCATCAAACAACTGCGTCCAAACGAATCGGTCGTCTTCTCACCGATCCCGTACAGTTTCTTGGTTGCGTCGGTTTCCTTCGACAAGTCCATCACCTCCGGCGCGGTGCTTCGCATCCGATTGGCCAAGTCCACCGCCTCGATGGCACCGTCGATTGCGCGATCGCGTCCAGCCGACTCGGCGTGGCCGCGATTGATTTGATTGACCAATTCAAACTGATGCGTCTGGGCGGCATCCAAGTGAGCGATCTTTCCATCGCCAATCTGACCGTTCTTACCGATCACAGTGGCTTGGTGTTTGGCGGGCAAGAACGCCGCCCCGTAGTTTCGTGGTCCGCCATGCGCTGTTGCCGGCGCGATCGCAACGTGAGCTGGCAAATCCGGATGCCCGGCCCCCAAGGCATAACTGATCCATGCACCCACACTGGGGCGGACAAAGTTGTCGCTGCCCGTGTTCACCATCCCAACCGCCTGACCGTGTGATTGACCTCGGGTGTGCATGGACCGGACAACGCACAACGAATCCAAATGTTGGTTCATCTCCGGCAATAAATCCGTCCCCCACAAACCAGCCTCACCGTGCTGGGCCCACTTCCAAGGGCTCGCCAACAACGTTGGTTTGGCATTGAGTTGTGGTGGCAGATCAAACGGCAGATCTTTGCCGTCATCGCGAATCAACCGCGGTTTGTAGTCAAACGTGTCGACGTGCGAGGGCCCGCCATGCATGAACAAGAAGATCACCCGCTTGGCTTTCGCCGGATGATGCTGTACAGGCGTCTGCACACCCGAGTCATTGGCCCACACACTCGAAGCGGGCATCGCTGACGCGGTGACAGCCAACGCACCGGTCGTCCAAGTCGATTGAACCAAACATTCGCGACGGTTCCGTTTCATCAGTTTCGCCTCAATCCAAGAATCGAAATTCGGTGCTGGCAAACATCGCCGCGATCCATTCGCGATAGCGTTCTTCGTCGCTCGACATGGCCTTCGCCACATCGCTTTCCAACCAAGCGTGCAAGATTTGTTCGTCGACCGGTCGAGGGTCGCGAGAGAACAACACCGCGCAAGCCCAACGAACACGCTGCGTGTCGTTGGTCGTCTGATTCAGCATTCGCTTCGTCGTCTGCATCGCCCACTGCCGCACTTCGGGACTGCCGATCAACGTCAACGCTTGCGCCGGAACATTGGTGGTCGGTCGTTTCCCAACCAGCAAATCCGGATCCGCCGCGTCCAGGTTCGCTAGCAGCGGTGGCACCTCCGAACGAATCAACGGCAGGTACAGCGTTCGCTTCGGATCATCCAACCCGAACTTGGTGGTGGCTTTGGAATTGGCGTTGTTTTGGCTGACCAAGGTCGCGTAGCTGTCCATCAAGTTTTCGCGCCCGCTGGGGTCGAGCGTGCCGGCAGCAACCAACATCGCATCACGAATCGCTTCCGCAGGAATCCGCCTGCGAACGGCCCGACCTCGCCATCGGTTTTCAGGATCAAGTGAGACTCGCGGGTCATCATCCGAAACCATCGATCGTGAATACGCGTCACTGCAAACGATGTGTCGAATCAAACGCTTCTGCCGCCAACCGTTTCGTACAAAGTCGATTGTCAACGCATCCAGCAACTCGGGATGAGTCGGTTTCTCCCCCCGAACGCCAAAGTTGTCGACGGTCCGCACCAATCCTTCGCCCATTAAGTGCATCCAGATTCGATTGACACTGACTCGCGCGGTCAGCGGGTGATCCGGATCCGTCAACCACTGTGCCAACTCCAAGCGACCACTTCCTTCCAAGGGTTCAAACGCGGTGGTGGATTCACTGAACACCTGCGGGATGCCTCGCGGGACGATGTCGCCCAAGTTGTTCACCTCACCCCGAATATGAATCGGGCAATCCTCCTGCTCCTCACTCGGCAAATCCGCCAGCGCCATTGCGGTTGGAACGGGGGGCGGAGCATTGGCGACCAAATCAGCTCGTTGTGACTTCAGTTGCTTGAGCGTCTGAGTCAACGCGGTTCGCATCGCGATGCTTTGTTCAATCGCCGCGTCTGATTCACCCTGGTCTTGTTCGCCATCGACCTGGACCCACTGCACGGCATCGGCGATCACATAACCATCGGTGCCAAGGTTGGAGAGCGTGACCGCCGCCTGGGTTTCTGCCCCACAATCAAACTCGTCTAGCACGCTGTAGGTGCCGGTTGTCGGACGAACGGTCTGGTTCAAAACGAGATCGTAAGTCTCGTCGTTCAATTGCACCGTGACAGGCAGATTCGATGCTCGATTGCCACTGGAGTTGTAGTGAACGCGGAGTTCATATCGTCCAGCATCAGGCAACACCGCGGCAAACCGGATCGACGACTCACCTTTGTTTCGGTTCGCATCGTGCAGATAACCTTTGCCGATGAACCCTGATGTGTAGGTCGATTCCACCCAGTGGCCTGCTCGCACCGCATCCACATCGTCGACGGTGATGCCTTCGAGTTCCGTTTTCTCTGCCAACAATTTGAGTTCGGACTCGACTCCCTTGAGTTCTTGATCGAGGCCTTGCAGCAATCGTTCGTGGTCACGAATTGCCTCCAGGTGCTTTTTCGAAATCGGAAGCGGAGTCTTCTTCCAAGTGCTGACGTACTCCTGGGACTCGCCGTGCAACGTCCGCGTGCTTCGAAAGATCCCCGCCATCGCGTAGTAGTCGCGTGTGGTGATGGGATCAAACTTGTGATCATGACATCGCGCACAACCAAACGTCATGCCAAGAAAAGCACGTCCGACCGTGTCGAGTTGCTCGTCGACCACATCCATCCGCAACTTGGTCTTGTTGCGTTCACTCAGCATCTTGGTGCCGATCATCAAGAACGTGGTGGCGACCAATTTGTCTCGTCGATCGTCATCGGAAGATGCCGGCATCAAATCACCCGCGATCTGTTCGCGAATCATCCGGTCGATCGGCATGTCGTCGGCAAAGGCCCGCACCAGGTAATCGCGATACCGCCAAGCGTCATGATGGGTCGCATTGAAATCACTGCCGTTGCTGTCGGCGTAGCGAGCCACGTCCATCCAGTGCCTCGCCCAATGTTCCGCGAACTGCGGGCTGGCCAGAGAGCGATCCACCAATCGCCTCCAATGTGCGTCGCTGGGATCCGCTTGAAATTGCCGAAGCGTTTCAGGATTAGGTGGCAATCCTGTCAGATCAAACGCCAAACGTCGCAGCCGCACACTTGGGCTTGCGATCGGAGTCGCGGTCAAACCTTCCGCGTCCAAGCGTCGTTGCAGGTAGACATCGATCGCGGAATCAGAATCAAACGCAACCAGCGACTCGCTCGCACGTGGAGGCTGAAACGCCCAAAACTGCCGAGCCTGTTCCCAATCCAATGACTTCGGCTGAGAACTTGTGAGCTGTTCCTCTTCATCCATCCATCTTGGATCAGCGGCTCCATCGCGAATCCACTTTTCGAAATCGCGGACGATGTTGTCGGGGAGCTTTCCCGAGGGTGGCATCTCGGACGACTCATAACGAATCGCCGCCATCAGTTCGCTTGCCGCAGGATCGCCGGGGCGGATGGCCGGACCACTGTCACCGCCAACTTCCCAGCCTTCCTTCACATCCAAACGCAACGAACCACCGAGGTCATCGGAATCCTCCGCATGACATTCATAGCAATGCTCGATCAGAACCGGACGAATCCGAGCTTCAAAGAAGTCAAAGGAGGCGTCGCTTGCTTCGTCGGCGACGACGGCGTCGGCGCAACTGCCGATCAACACGGCCAGCACACACCACTGAATGGCGTTCCAGATGCGTTGGTCGCGATTGGATTGCGAGACAACGTTCGGCGTCATGGGAGAGGCGCACGGACTCTTCATCGCAGAACCGTCGGGCGAAGGGCGGGGGGAACACGGAGGGCCCCCTAGAGTACACGATCTCGCTCGATGGTGCGAAACCGCCCCCTTCCTTTCCAAATCGGCGATCTTCGACGCATTCGCCTACGACCAACGAAACCGGCCCGCC
>NZ_LECT01000032.1 GCF_001027925.1 Rhodopirellula islandica
TCCAATCACCCCGCCAGGTAGAACCTGGCCTACACACCCCGCCGCGTCAGCAAGGCCGAACCTACGTAGCCGGATTCGCCAAGAATTCGGACGCCATCTCACCCGTAGCCGGATTCGCCAGAATTCGGATCTCTGAATTCCGGCGAATCCATCATCCTGGTGAATCCATCAACGTAGGCCAGGTCATCACCTGGCACCCAGCCGATGCTTTGGAACAAAGCGAGTCGTCCAACCACGCCCGCAAGATTCAACGCGGCCCGTCCAATCACCCCGCCAGGTAGAACCTGGCCTACACACCCCGCCGCGTCAGCAAGGCCGAACCTACGTAGCCGGATTCGCCAAGAATTCGGA
>NZ_LECT01000033.1 GCF_001027925.1 Rhodopirellula islandica
CGCGACGAACCATGACATGCACGGGAGGACGGCTTGCGCGGTTTTTGAAGTGGAAAGTCTTCCGTCCGTCCCCCGTGATGTCTACCGTTCGCGGTGTTAACCGACGCCTGTTTTCCATCCCACTGATTGGTGCGCTCGAATCACGCCCATCCGATGCCAGCGGACATCTTTCGCTTGGGATTCGCATTTGAGATGACGGTTTGATGGGTGCGCTGACCAAGACAAACCAACGCCTGATCGTGACCGCACGGATGACCAACGCATTCCAACGCAACACGCACATCCAACGCCCCAAGATGGCAACGATGACAACCAACGCCTGAAGTGCCGACTGCCAATTGGGACACTGAATTTCCCTCGGCGATTTGAATTGGCTACACTGGCAACGTGCGGTGATGGATCGGGCCGTCGTCGTGTTCGAAATCGCGAACCAGTCGATGCACGTGAGTCGCCGCGTTTAGCTTTTTGAAGTGGTCAGTCGTTCGCGGCGACCACGTGATCGTGAACGTTCCCCGACTGAAGATCATGACGCAACCTGTTCACAGCTGCATGACGAAGGCTATCATCGCCGACGGCAACCAGTTGGAAACGGGGCCGCAATGGATCACCTCGCGACGTGCTAGACTTCGTCTCTTCGATGACCACTTGGTTTGCGGCGACTGGACCGTTCACTACGAGGACATACGCGAAGCCGTACTCGCGTCGTTTCGCTCGCCAATTCTTCGCATACCTGGCTACGTTCTTTCCGCTCGCACCGACGACCACACTTATCACTTCGGGTTGAATGGATGGCGATACTGGAAGGGTGATCTGCCCTTTCCTGTGAAACGAGCAAACACGCGACTGCGGATGTCTTGGCTTTCGATGGTGGCAAGGGCTATACTCATCGGGTACGTCGCGTATGCGGTTTGGCGATGGGCAACCTAACATCGATCCCGAAAAGAGCGGGGAACCATCGGATGCACCCGAGTCGGCGAGTCGGGCGTTTTGACAATGGGAAATTGCTCGCGCCGACCGGGTGATCCGCAACGTTATCCGACTGACATCCGAATGATGCAATGTTACCGTCACGCTTCAGACTTCGCACGCTTCTGATAGTCGTTGCCGTTGTCGCGGTTGCACTTGCTGCGTATCCAAAAATACGCCGCCACCTGCAGTGGCGGGAGGCTCGGCTTGCCGTGGAAAATTGGGCTGCTGGGTTAGATCGCTCATCGGACGGCGTCCAGCAATACACACACCTAAAGTTGTCGTTCGATCCATCGCTCCCAAATCCACTGGATGGCATTTCGTACTCCGTCATGACCGCAGAACCCGAAATGGGTACAATGGCCGACGGGACAGTTACTTGGACCACACACGCTGGCACAAAACCCGATCCGACGCGGTTTTTCGTCATCCCGCCTGGTAAATGGGTTGACGATACTGATGCCGTTATCGAAACGTGGGATCGTTACCGAGCAGAAGGATACAAGCACTGACCCCGCCTACTGCTCCTTCGCCCATTTGTCTACTCTGCGAGAACGGAAACAACGATCAAGCGATAGCCTCACTTCGCTCCATGTAAGCGGATAACCATCGCGTGAACCGGAGAACGCGAGCTAAGCGAATTGGCCGTTAGAGACTTACCCGCGCGTTCCCGGTTACGCGTAGCGTTCGTCGACGAGGAAAGTGTCCTGATGTTTCACGTTCCCACCGACGGCAGATGGGACGCGCAGTCGATTGCGGAATTGCTCCGCCACCGCGACCTTGATGCTTGCGCTGTCGACGACACTGTGCGGATCACATTGCCGCTAACGCAACCTCATTCATTAGTCGGTAAACTGGTTTGGAGTCTGTTTCGCCCCAGCCCACCGAAAATCACCATCTCTTATTCCTCCGAGAAATTCATTCGCAACGTCGACCTAGAGTACGACGTAATGAAGATGTCGATGGATTGCCCCTGCTTTGACGACATAGCGGAAGCAATGCGTCAACGTGGCTACTTAGCTGACGATGATCGCAAAATCGCCGCTCGTTACGTCCCAGGTTCTACCGAACTGGCCAAGCTTTTTGACGAGATAGATGAATTGCAGATTCAGAAGGAAGACCTTGTCGCAAAGCAAGATTTTGAGAACGCCGTGATCGTTCGTGACAAAGAAGAAGAGATTCGCAGCATTATCGATGCTATGCTATTCAAATTGGTAAGCCGAACAACCGACACAGAAAACCGCGACGAACCATGACATGCACGGGAGGACGGCTTGCGCGGTTTTTGAAGTGGAAAGTCTTCCGTCCGTCCCCCGTGATGTCTACCGTTCGTCGGCAGAGGCACTGATCTACTCATGGCAATTGAATGGCGTCCGACGCTCAAAGCGATCGCGCTTTCCTTCGTCCTGGGCATGGTTCTTGGGATGGCTTTTGGCGTTTCAATTGCGATTGCCTACCTCATTGGTGGCGAACGTGGCACCGCAATATATGATACTCCTTTCGGCATGATCGCTGGGTTCCTCGTTGGCGTTGTCCCGATTGTGGTCGGCGCACGGTATCTTGTTCGTGAGGTTGCGACTCGACCGTACTTGCACTGTCTGGTTTTCGGTATCGCGAATCTCGCAATCTCGCTTGCATTTTCGCTGTTACCCTCGGAAACCCCTACCAGTTTAACGGACTACCTTTACATGGCTGGCTTGATCCCAGTTGCTTTAATAACTTGCCGCATGATGTAAAATTGCATCTGATACTGATTGCAATTCCAAGAGGAGCGACGAACCAAAAATTGCACGGGAGAACGCGATCCGCTATTTTGGTTACGGAGAATTCCCCGCGCGTTCCCCGTGAATTTAGCCGTTATCCCACATAGGCACGCCTGCACGATGTTTCGCTGGTCCGTCCTCTTCTGCTTGATTCTCGTTTCGCAGGCCATGCTCTTTGCATTCCCGCCGCCTGAAATAAGCCACGCGAAACTATTGCATGACGCAGACCTCGTCCTGATCGTCCAGCCAACGCAAAGCAGTGACTCGAAAGAAGCTACTTTCACTACTCAGGTTCGTGAACGCCTCGTGAACTTCTTTACCGAAGTTAATACTGAGTTACGAGTGCTTAGCGTCCTCAAGGGCAAGCTCGATGGCAAGACTGTCCAGATCGCTCATTTGCGTTACGACTGGCCCAAGGCAAGAAGAAACGGTGAGACCGGCATCGGAAACGGCCCGAAGCCGGTTCAGTTTTTGATCGACCAAGAATCCGATGACCCCTTCGAGCCTGATAAGCTTGTTGGGCGAACTTATCTTGTTTATTTTGTCACCACCAAAGACAATCGCTTGTCTTTTGTTAATGGCGACATGGATTCCCACTACTCTGTCTTTGAAATTACTCGACCTTACCGAAACTAAAGGGATAACCATGGGTTGTTCCGGAGTGGGGCTTGCGGGCGGTTTTTTCTGCTTGCATGTCAAATCTCCCCACCCGGAAAACCCGGACGTTATCCGACTGAATGCGATGATCACGGCAATGCTACCCTTGGCTCGTGATCCACGCTGACACGACGCGTCTTTTGACAAACACTGCTCCGTGCTTCTCCTCCTGATCCTAGTCTGTACCGGCACTCTCGTACTACTGGACTGGGTTCGTGCCGACAATGCCTCGCACCGATACTCACGGTTCGGCCTGCACGGTTCTTACCTCGGTTCTCCATCTCACTTGGTCGTCCTTGGCTACGTTTACCTGCACTACTTCCTGATGTTGACGCTGCTGCCCGTTATGCTACCGACAACTGGAACCTTGCTTTGGTACGGACATGAATTTGGCCCGATTTCCCTGTCTAACGCTGCTCGATTAATGGCGTCCGCTGTTCTGCTATACTGCCTCGCATGTTACATCTTCCGACCAGCACGGCACCGCCGATTGCGTTTTGCGGACTCGCTTGTTGCCTCGTTCGAGATCGTGTTCGTCTGTTCGACATTCTTGGCGGTACCTCAAGACGTCGGATAACCAATAAGGATTTGACTTCGCGTGGATGCGACGGTTGAGTCACTTTCTCTTTCAGCTCTCTTCGTTCGTCGCGGTTCAAAACGCGTCGCCTAGCCGAAGCTCAAGTCCTCTGTTCAAGATGCCCGGTGTTGAACGCCGAGTCGCTCGCCCATTCGTCCTTGAGCTTTGCTTCTGAGCTTAACTCTCCGGTGCAGCCTTTGGTTCGCGTTAAGTGCAGTGCTTCGATGCTTGGACACGTGCTCCGACCCTGGTTGTGCTGAATCGGCAGTGAATGGCACTGATTGAGGTTCACTGCCCGGTGGGTTTGACGCGTGAAATTGCCGTCGAGACATATCGTCCTCCTTCGCCCTCCTGAAGACGTTCGAATTCGACCGGTCATTTCACTTCGCTGGTTCATGCGTTACCCACTGTCGTAGTAGGTCAGCCCGTGCTCGGGGCGGATGCCCTGCGACGAAAACGAGGTGTAGCTGACTTCAACCACTCGCATCACACCGCCACACAGGCGACACTTCATCGGCACGGTCAACGGTTCCGCTTGCGGCGCGTAGCCGCTGCCCAACCAGAAAGTCCAGCCAAGCATCGGCCAGACCAGCCAATTCTCGTCTTCGACTTTCACCTTGCTGCCCGCGCTCATCCAGCCGTAGTGACGGATCTTCATGAAGTTCGTCGGCAGCACGTGCTGCAAAAAGTTGCCCACGAAGTCGTCGCCGGCAACGGTCTTGTTCTGCATCACGTTACCTTTGCGACGAATCCGGTACGTCACAGTTTCCGAATTGACATTCATGATGCGGCTGTCGCTGATCGCGACTCGATGAACGTACGGTGCCAAGTACTTCAGCGTTGGAACTCCGTGCCCAACTGGCTGGATGTCGACGACGAAGTCTTTCGACCAAGCTTCACGGTTGACTTGGCCATACAGCCCAGCGGCACGAAGCTCGTCGGCGAGCTTCACCTTGTAGGTGCGGATCAATGTTCCGTGATGGAACAAAAGTTCTCCGGAGTTCTCTGCCATGACAGGGCGTGGCCACGCTCATCCAGTTTCACTCCGCCACCAGGAACGACATAGTGAACGTGCGGATGATAGGTCGCTGGATCACGCCCCCAGGTATGAAGCACCCCAAAGAATCCAAGTTGGCACCCTTTCAGGCTCTCGGTTGCCGCGCCCACATCGCGAACGCTCTGGCTGCTGGCGCCGAAAAAGCATCGGTAGCCGTCACGCTGAGAGCGTGCACGACCACTTGAAATCTGTCGTCTGGAAGCAATGGCCTGATCACTTTCGAGCCTTCGCAACAAACGAATGCGGCGACTACTTCGCGTTCGACACTGCGCAATCACCATTTAAGATATACTACGTGGGCCCCGAGGACTCCATGCCCGAGGCAATCGCCGGCTGCGAGAATGAAGGGTATGTTCTCGACTCGTTTGACGCTTGGTATGACCGAAAAATTGCTGCTTGGAGAGCGGAAATTTGTGATTTAGGCGAACCAGACGATGCACGTGTGTCGCCGAGTTGAGTTTATTGAAGTGGTGGGTCGTTCGCGGCGACCACGTGATCGTTAACGTTTGGCTATCGAATTAGATGTACGACTTCGGATCCTGGGAAGACCATTGTCACTTTCATGACCAGCGTGATTACGTTGGCTTGGTGGCCTACTGCAAGGACGAAGTCAAGCGTTCCCCCGGCGATCTATACGCTGCCGAGCGTTTGCTACAGGCATTCGTGCTTAATGGCGACTTCAACGACGCAATTGATTTTGGAGCGACGTTAGAACACGATTGCCCGGGCCGAGGGATGTTCTCACATCACATTCTCGACGCACTGTTTGCAATTGGAAAAACTGAAGCTGATTTCGATTGGGCCGAACCGCCAAATATCATACGGCTGGATCAGCGTGTCTCGGATAGCTGTTACGAATTCCTTCGACCCAAGCGGAAGCCTCGAACGCTCGATGATTTCCACACCGAGTTATGGCTGCACGATTACGTTGCATTCTCGGATGAAGAACTGCTACACTATTTGCAACGGGATGACCGCTTCGTCGTGAACGGTGACTCACCCTTGAATGCTGAGATCACCGTCGTGCGCAAACGCAAGAAAGCAGAACAATGACATGCATAGGAGCACGGTTTGCAGCTTTCTTCGCAGTGGATCGTCCACTCTCCGCGTCCCGTGATGCCTAACGTCATGCCGCCAAGCAGAACTGCACGCGAAAATGCTTGAACCTGAAACGATATCTGAGATTTCATCCATGGTCCGGTCTGGGTTCTATTCCCGAGACCGACTGCTGGAAATATTTACCGAGGAAATGTACGCACCCGATGAACTCGACCCTGCAGAGGTGTCTGCTGAGTTGGATGCACAGTTCACTCAATACGAAGAGGAAAAACAGTCCTACCCGCCAACGACTGATTGCGATCGCCTCGACGCTGCGTTCAAAATGATGAACGAACGTGGGGTCGTCGCCATCCAGAATGCTGGCTACACGCAAAGCGACGGATTCGAAGACGTTGGTGAGTCTTACAACCAGCATCCAAACAAGGAGTCTGTTTTGGGCTATTGTTTCTATCACGGCCAGGACCTGGAACGTGCGGTAAACGGCGTGGGATTGTACTTCGCGTTCGGCCCAGTCGACCCCGCAGATGAACAAACTGTCGGCATCGAGGTGGGAAATATCGTTCGCGACTCACTTGAGCGCAATGGCTTGGCGGTCGAGTGGGATGGGACATTTGAAAACCGCCTCAGCGTTCCCAAGCTGAATTGGCAGAAACGTTGATCGGCATCTTTACACGTAACAATGCCGCCCACCGGAGGACGGCACGGGGCGTTTACAAATGGACGATCAAGCCGCCGTCCCCGGTGACGTCATCCGTCGAACCTAATCGTTTCTCTCCGGTGCACTGCCTGGAGATGCGTCCTGGTCTTGAGTGACACGCATCCTGCGTGAGAGAGTGTTGGCGTCCCTGCCAACTCCGTTCCTCCAATTGTTCGACCGCTTACTCTGTTCTGTCGGGCATGCAATCTGCCTCGCGATCGCGCGTGCGTCCCATCTCAGCTTGGATGGCAATGCGTGGGCCCGGGGACAACTCAACGGACCCCTCGCCGAGGGCGGGCGGTTAAAACAGTTATGGGACTGCGCTTTTGGATTTCGCAAGCACGCTGGTGACTCCCTGCTCGCATTCCCATGCGAGCGTTCTCAGCTACCAACCGGAGTCTCAGCCAATGACGCCCTACAAGAAGCACAATTGCCCGGTCACCAAGCGGCTTGCGGAAGACATGTTGATTCGCAACATGCCCCCCCGAACCATCGACGCTTCCACCGATCACGCCAGAAGGTTTGCAGGCTTCATTCAAAAACCGCTCGACGAGGCAACCGTCGAAGACGGTAGAAACTTCCAGCTTTACCTGATCCACGAGAAGAAGATCGGCTATAGCTCATTCAACCAAGCCGCCAGAGCTTGCTAAGCAGGTCGGCAGGAATGATCGGGTAGAACCATGTGAGCCGTTTGGGCGTTAGCCCCGGTTGTGCGTGAAAACCGTGGCTAACGCCAGCGGCTCACATACCCGATGACACCTGCCTACCTGCTTAATCGCTTCTCTCTGGTGCACTGTCTGCACATGCAACCTGGTCTTAAGTGGCACGCATCCTGCGTGAGAGAGTGTTGGCGTCCCTGCCAACTCCGTTCCTCCAATTGTTCGACCGCTTACTCTGTTCTGTCGGGCATGCAAT
>NZ_LECT01000034.1 GCF_001027925.1 Rhodopirellula islandica
CTCATTTCCGCGTGCAAATTAAACAATGCAAATTGCAATCGCCCCGTCTCACTTCGCGATCACGTCACATCGCCCCGGAGGGGGCCGTCGTTCGTAGCTCGGGGCGGAAGCCCCGAGACATTCGACGAAAAACAAAAGGTCGCCCCGGATGGGGCCGTCGTGGGAGGTGCCGCGTTGTAGAGCCGCTTGAAGCGAACACTTGGAAGTGGACTCGGTTGCGATGAGGCCCGGCGGTTGAGCGCTGCCCGACGGAACAGTTGGGGACAACTGTTCTACTCTGACGGCCGCCATTTCCGCGTGCAAATTCAACAATGCAATTTGCAATCGCTCCGTCTCACTTCGCGATCACGCCACATCGCCCCGGAGGGGCCGTCGTTCGTAGCTCGGGGCGGAAGCCCCGAGAACAATCGCGAAAAACAAAAGGTCGCCCCGGATGGGGCCGTCGTGGGCAATGCCGCGTTGTGGAGCCGCCTGAAGCGAACACTTGGAAGTGGACTCGGTCGCGATGTGGCCCGGCGGTGGAGCGCTGCCGGACGGAACAGTTGGGGACAACTGTTCTAGTGCGCCTGCAAAGGCGATTGAATTGTCAGGTGAAAGTCCTGATCGGGGAACCCGTTACCTCCCCGTAGCTGATGGTAACTGCGTTTTCAACAGAAAGGGTGGAGAGCAACCAAAAGCGAAAGAGCAGTCCGTAACTGTATTGTGAACTCGATTCGGCCAAGCCTGTCGGGGAGCCTCCTAGAAATGAGCGAACCCTTGACTGCACGCAATCGGCCCAGCGATGACCGGTCTAGGTCAGCCCGACGACTGTGCGGGCGGTCGGTGCAGCAGCCACGACGATGAACGAACTCGGTAACGTGAGAAATCGAGCGTGGCGAAATGGCTATGCGGTGGTTGGAGACGGAATGTTCGGAAGTTCAATCGAGAGAAGCAGGGAGATCTCGGCGAGCAGCAGACCGCTGAAGCTCAGCCGAGAAGTCAGAGCCTTCATAGTAGTGTCGACCACTGGGAACCAAACCCGGTGCGAGCGAAGGGAGGCAGGGAAGTGGATACGAGAAGACCATGCAAGCGAAACGTAAATCGAAAGACTACATCCCGGTGACAGTGCCGTTTTCGGCGGAATCCCCGTCGGCCAAGGCTAGCCGTGCTGGAGAACCTGAAAAGAAATCAGCAATTGAGATTTCTTCGTGGGCGAATCGCAGAGTCTGGACTGATCGTATGTTGAACGCACTGTCCGTAGGAGTGCGAGGAGGTAAATGGCATGCCTTGATTGACAAGGTGTACCGTGAGCTGAACCTGTTCGAGTCGGCCCGCAAGGTTGTCGGCAAGAAGGGAGCAGCGGGAGTGGATCGGCAAAGCACCGAGGATTTCAGCGAACAGGAAATCGCTGAGATCAAGCAACTGTATGAACAGTTGCGAACCGACACCTATCGCCCACAGGCGGTACGTCGGGTGCGAATTCCCAAACCGGGCAGCAAACAAACGCGGCCTTTGGGAATTCCAACAGTTCGAGACCGCGTCGTGCAAACGGCGTTGGTCAACGTCATCGAACCGATCTTCGACAACGAGTTCCATGAAAGAAGCTTCGGCTTCCGTCATGGCCGCAGCTGTCATGATGCACTGCGAGTGGTCGAAGGGTTACTGGAGACCGGTCATGTCTTTGTGGTCGATGCTGACCTGCAAGGTTACTTCGACACGATTCCGAAAGACCGTTTGCTGGCCCTGGTCAGCGAACAGATTTCGGATCGCCGGGTATTGGATCTGGTGAAGCAGTTCTTGGACCAATCGATCCTGGAGGAACTTCGCGAGTGGACGCCTGAAAGTGGCGTGCCGCAAGGGGCTGTGCTTTCCCCGCTGTTATCCAATCTGTACCTCAACGAGCTGGACCACCGGATGGCCGATCTGGGCTATGAAATGGTTCGCTACGCTGACGACTTTGTGATCCTGTGTCGTAGTCAGGAGCAAGCGGAGTTGGCCCTTGAGGAAGTCAAACGCTTCGTCTGTGAAGCCGGTTTGACGTTGCACCCCGAGAAGACGCACATCGTTGACAGTCGGGTCAAAAGTTTTGACTTTCTTGGTTACTCGTTCCGCGGAAAGCTCCGGTTTCCTCGCGCGAAGAGCCACCAGAAGATGGTCGACACGATTCGACGGTTAACACCCCGGAAGAGCGGCCAATCCCTGGAAGCGACGATCGCCCAGATCAATCGCGTGACGGTGGGTTGGTTCAGCTACTTTCGTCACTGTACGTGGAACATCTTCGACAAGTACGACGGGATGATCCGCAAACGACTGCGACGTCAGCTCTTGAAGCGTCATCGACGCAACCCCAAGCGGCTCTGTCGCACTCATCGTTGGCCCAATGCCTACTTCAGCGAGCGAGGTTATCGAAGTCTGCGTTTAGCCCACTCAGCTTACGTTCAATCCCTCGACGGGACCCACTGACTGGCGAGCCGTATGCGGGAGAACCGCACGTACGGTTCTGAGGGAGGGGAGTCCGGCTCAACCGGACTTCCCTACCCCTATCTCTGATGCCATGGAATGCCGGACCGGCAACGCACGAGCGATGCCGCGAGAAACAACTTGGGATTGCCGGAACGGCTCTTCGTTGGGGCCGGCCTACACCGCGACGGCAACACCCGTTCGTGCTCTTCGTGTCCTGCATGGTTCCCAAAAAATCGAGGTTGATCGCTGGCTGCCTGTATCCCACGAGCGAAGCTCGGGCAGAGTAGAACAGTTGTCCTCAACTGTTTGCGTGCCAGGGTGGACTCGTCGAGCAGCGTGACGCGAACGCCTGGCAGTGGACTTGATGAGGCGACGGGGCTTGGCGGCTGAGAATTGCCCGACGGAACAGTTGGGGACAACTGTTCTAGTGCGCCTGCAAAGGCGATTGAATTGTCAGGTGAAAGTCCTGATCGGGGAACCCGTT
>NZ_LECT01000035.1 GCF_001027925.1 Rhodopirellula islandica
CGGCCCCATCCGGGGCGATACCCAGACGCCCGCCACCATTTATTTTTCGAACGTCCCAAGGGAGGGTGATAATAAACGCTTGGCAACACGGCACTTGAAAACTGCACGACCTCCTTAAGGGGACGGGTAGTCCGTGGCTTCCGCCAGCAGGTTCACTGCTCGGTCGATTTGTTCGCGGCTGGTCGTCCAGCCCACTGAGATTCGAATCGCCCGGCCGACCTCTTTTTCGCTGCAGCCGATCGCTTGGAGCACGCGGGTCATCTCATCAGGGGGTGATTCCGACTGAGCCAAGCCGGCGACCAAATGTCGAGCGGCTTTTTGGATGCGTTTGGCTTCCGCCGGCATTTGAACGGTGACGGTGTTTGGCAAGCCATCGACGTGTTCCGCAAAGACCGTCACTCGCTCACCGAGGTTGCTTCGCAGCCCATCGATCAGCCGTTGACGCAGTTCCGCGAGGGTCGCGTAGGCTTCGTCGACGCATCGGCCTGCCATCGAAGCGGCGGAGCCGAAGCCGACAATGCCGGGGACGTTTTCACTGCCAGCTCGCAGGCCCATTTCGCGGCTCTCACCGAACAGAATGGGTTTGAGTTCGAGGCCGCGGCGGACGAACAGGGCGCCCACACCTTTGGGGCCATACATTTTGTGAGCGCTGAGAGCCAACGAGTCGACCCGAAGCTGGGTCACATCGACAGGGACCTTGCCGACCGCGGTGGTCGCATCGCAGTGAATTCGGATGCCCCGGTTGTGGCAGCGGTCCGCCAATTCACGAATCGGTTGCAGGGTGCCGAGCACATGGTTGGCCAATTGCAGGCAGACCATCTGCGTGGATTCCCGGAAGCGCTTCTCAAATTCGTCTGCGGGGACCATCCCTTGAGCGTCGCAGGGGACCAGTTCCACGTCCCAGCCGAGGCGTCCCAGTTGCAAGCCCGCCTGCATGACAGCATCGTGCTCGACGTTGCTGATCAACACGTGGGGAGGACCGTCCAGCGGATCCATGGTGTGGTCAAAATCTGCCGCGCCAAGGATTCCGAGGTTGTTTGCTTCGGTTCCGCCGCTGGTGAACACCAATTCAAAGGGTTCGCAGCCGATCAGAAAGGCGACGGATTCGCGGGCGCCTTCGATCGCTTCGCTGACGGCGGAGGCATGAACATGCGATTGGGTCGGCAGCATGAAGTGTGTCGACCAATACGGCTGCATTGCCTCGATCACCGAGGGGGCCATCGGTGTGGTGCGATTGAAATCGAGGTAAATCAGTGACACGGCGGGAGAGTCAGAGGCGGCATAGCAAAGGAAGCGAATGCCAAGATTAACCCCTTTGCCGTGTGAATCCAGCCGCCATCATCGCAATTCCGATGGCGGGGCAGTTTCGCCGTGAACCTCGGTTTCGCGATGCGATGGATCAGCGAGGTTTTTTCTTGCGTCCTTTGGCCAGACGCTTCATCTTTTTGACTTCCTCTTCGGAGACGACCCAGCCGCGACAATTGCGGGCACCGCACTGACACTTGGGATTCCAGTCGAAGGCTTCCCAGGCATAGTCGAAGGTGATTTCGGTTTCAGCTTCGATGTTGCAGATCGCGACGACGCCCAGCGAAAAATTGGTCAACTGCACCAATTCACAGTTGGGACTGCACGAGTGATTCATGAAGGCACCTGGCGTGCTGGGTTCGAGGTACCAGTCTTTGTCCAGATCCATCACATATTCACTGCCCACGTAGTGTTTTTTGTGAATCAGTTGTCCAGTGACTTCGAACACCAGTTCGCCGGGTTGGAATTGGCGAGCTGCGTAGACGCCGAAGCCACACCGTCCCGTCCCTTTGACTTCGATGTCGTCGTCGTAGTACGAGCGGTAGGAATAGTCCTTGTCAACGACAGCTTGGAGCTTCTTGCGGCGTTGTTTATCCAGTGCGGTCATTCGGTTTTTTGAAGAAAGATGAAGAGGAGACCATGGACGGATGTTACCAAGCTTTGCGAAACCGGAGCGGACCGTCAACGAGCAAACGAGCGAAATTTGCCGCCCGTTCTTGGCAGTGTCGATCCTAATCAGTTTGAAACGAATGTGAGGGCTGCGCGAGATCTAAAAAAACGTTCGACGTGCGACCGGGGGGAATGCCGATCTCAACGAAGCCAGCCGGTTTGATTGGTTTCCAGTTCCAAGGGATTTTCCATGTCACGTTCGCTCTTCACTTTCTTTTGTGTGATGACCATTTCTTTGGTCACCACCCATGCTCACGCGGACCTGGACTCCCTGTTGGGAGCTTGGACCCAGGAGGCTTCTGCGGATCAGGCCGCGGGGGAATCGTTGGTGCTCAACAATGCCTCCGAACCATCGCTGCAAGTTCAGCACGTGCCCTCACCCGAGGAACTGTTTCCTTCGCAACCCGTTGCGACGGTGAACCCCTACGCGGTGACGCCTGGATCGATTGATTGTGGCGGCTGCGATTCAGCGGGGCCCTGCCAGCAACCTGCCTGCAAGACGTGTGGGCCCAAGTTCAAATGGGCCAAGCGATTTGGCAGCGGATGTGATTCTTGCGGCGAGTTGGTCGAACCGGGTTGCCAATCTTGCAAGTCGTGTGGACTGGGTGGCAAACTCAAAGGTCTGGGCAGCAAGGGCTGCAACACGTGCGGCGAGATTGTGGAAGGCTGTCAATCCGGATGCAACGTTGGGCTGAGCGAGTGTCGTCCGCACCGTGCTCCCACGCTGCCACCGCCAAGCTCGATGCTGGAGTACTTCCGCAGCCGACCTTCGTACTCAGGGATCTGGGCTGGGTACGCCGAAGAAACTCGCAACCGTTGTCGCAACAAGAGCCCTCACGTGTTGGGCACTTGCGATTGCTTGGGATGCCGAACCGGTGGCTACCAATCGGGCAACTGTGCAACCGGAAGCTGCGGCCCGGTCTCACCAACGGCCTGCGGTTGTGGTAGCTGTGGTCACTGAGTGTTCGTAGCGGAGCCGGTTCGCTCAGGCAGCTTCGCCGACCCAACTGCGAATCACGTTGGCGGCAACTTCGGGATTGTCCTCCACCAAGGCGACCAGTTCGTCTTTGAGAGAGCCACCGGTGATCTCCATCGCCTCGACCTTGTCCGCTTGTTCCTCCACCGTGATCGGAGGGGCAGGCAGTTCCAAGCCGAATCCTTCTTTGAAGTCGGTGGGGTCGGCATTGCCGCTGAGTGACTTCACGCTGCTGCGAGCGATCAAGAGTGCGGCGGCAGCCAACCCCAGCATGGCCAAGGTTTGCCATGAATCCGACAGCCAAGACAGGGCAATCGTGGCGGTGGCGGGCGCGTCCAAGGCGGGCTCGGGCAAATCGATGTAGTCCCAGACTTGGACCAGCGGGAACCGGTCTTCGCCGGCAGCAACATCGGGTAGCAATGCCGTGACGGCTTGTTGGATTTCGGTTTCGGTTTGTTCTTTGAGGGCGACCAGGTCGGCGGTTTCCAACGGTTTGATGTCGTCCACGGTTTGGCCCGGGTTGGCTTCGAGCTGTTGCTTGGTCCAAACCTTCTTGTAGTAGCTTTGTGGCAAGCCAATCGAAACCTTCACGCGTTTGACGGGCAGTCCCGCCATCCGAGTCGTTGAGTACTCTTGTCCGGCAACCCGGTTGCTGGTTCGCTCATCTTCTTTTGTTTTGGATGTTTGAGCGGTGGCGTCCAGTTTGACAGGTCGGTTGCTGCTCAAGGCATTCGTTTGGGCGCCGGGGACTCCACCGGGCGTGGGACGCGATGACTCGGTTTCGCGTTTTCGCGAGGTTTCGTTGAGCGTCGTGGGTTGATCCGCGTAGCTCAAGCTCGCTTTCTCGGTGCTCATCGTCGGGTCGATTTCGACGTGTGTCGCCACGTGGATCTTTCCGTAACCCATCAAGTGGTTGCGGATCTTCATCTCGAACCGCTCTTCTTCTTCCCGGCGTTTTCGGGACAGTGGGTCGTCGTCATCGGCCAAATCGAAGGATGAGGAACCGTTGGTGTCCGTGACCACGACATCGTCGATCGACATGCCTGCGAACGAGGCTTGGACAAGGTCTTTGATTTGCATCACACGTGCTCGTGGCAGCGGTTGGATGCCTTCGGGTTCGATGGTCACGCTGGCGGATTGTGTCCGGGCGCGGGAAAGTCCCATGCGTTCGCCTTGGTCGTATTCCACTCTCGCCGTTCGGATGTCGTTGAACATCATGATGCTACGAGCGATGTCGAGCAGTTTGGCGTTCAATTCCCTCGCCACACGTTGTTCGTTCGATTCAAACGGGCTGGCTTTTTCAATCGCGGCTTGGACACTGGTTCGCAATGACAGCGGGAGCGAAGCAGAGCTTTCCAGTGCCTTCAGGAATTCACTGCGTGATTCGATCGGGATTTTGATCCGGCGACCATCGCGGGTCCAGCCTCGCAGGTCGGCGTTTCCAAAGGCGACTTCGGCCGCATCCAAATCGCGTTCACTGAAGCTCCGGCCGCCCAACAAGTATTCGCTGGTTGGAGTCGAGCTGCCGCGCACCAAGAAACCCATCGCCACAATGATGGCTGTCAGCAACAGCCCCGCGATGATTCGCGAGGGGACGGGCATCGTGGAATAGATGCTTCGAAATTGATCGAGAGCGTTTTGAAGCATAGAAGGTTAGTCAGATCTGAACTTGTTGGATTTCTCGATAGGCGTCCATCAGCTTGTTGCGGATTTGCATCAGCATCCGGAATGCCAAGTCGGCCTTTTGGACCGAGGTGAGGACTTCGGCTTCGTTGACATCGCCGCCGGTCAACATGGAGTGAACCATGGAGTCGGCTTGGTTCTGCATTGAGTTGACGCCTTTGACTTGATTCATCAACAGGTTGCCCATCTCACCGAATGAAGAGTCGGTGGAGCTGGACGGCGTGGAGTTGGGGTCAAGCAGTGAAAAGGCTTGGTTGGATCCGTGTTGTTCGAGTCCTGCCGGTTTGGTCGCCTGCGACGACGCACCGCTCTGCAACGCACTGAACGTTGGCGGCGGACGGAAGGAAGCAACGGGACGCATGCGGACTGGGGCGAATCAAAGAGGAGGGTGAAATGTGTCTCGAACGATCAGGGGCCGGCCATTCAGGTCAGGCAAGGATGGCGAGTCGTTGGCGGCTCATGCTCTTGCTGATTTCAATCACACCCACGTTGGCTTCGTAAGCACGCGTGCTTTCCAAGGCGTCAACCATTTGAGTGGTGAGGTCGATGTTGGGGTGAGCGACATAGCCTTCCCACTTGCCTTCGTCGATCGCCAAGGGGTGATCGGGTTGGTAGCGATAGAGCGGTTCTGATTCGTCCAGCATGACTTCGGCGACTTTCACGCCAGCGGCCTCACCGGGGCTGGCCGTTTCGTCGGTTTGAAAGACGACTTGCCGGGCTTGGTAAGGATTGGGGTTTCCGTTTTCGTCGACCAAGGAGGACATGTTGGCGATGTTGCCCGAGATTGCATTGAGCCGCGTGCGTTGGGCAACCAACGCGGAGGTGCTGATGTCGAGTGCACTGATCATGGCGATCTCCAGACAATGAGGGGGACGAATCGAATGAGGAAGGCGTGTCAGGCACGTTCGGTGATCGCGGCACGCAGCAGTTCAAACTGGCTGCGAAGCGTGGTCACGGCGAGGTCGTGCAGGTGTTGGTTCTTGGATATCTCGGTGACTTGTTGTTCCAGCGAAACGTCGCTGTTGTCGTGATAGACAACTTGTTCCATCGCAGCTCGTGGGCCGCTGAATTGGTCGTCACGCGTGACTGATTCTGCGGTTCGCGAGGGGCTCAACGCTGAAAATGATTCGGGGCTCATCGCGTCGCTGGACGGGTTCGGCATGCCGACCGTGCCGCCACGGATGGCAGTTCCAAAGGGATTGTGGACCCAAGCTGGAATGTGTCCTTCGCTCAGGTCAGGTTGAGTGATCGAGGGGCCGGGTGACTGCTCCTTGCCACGGTCGCGAATCGAATCGGCCAAGGCGGTTTGGAATTGTCCTTGATCCAGGTCGCGACTGCGGTAATCGGGCGTGCTCAGGTTGGCAATGTTGCCAGCCAGCAGTTCGTGGCGTCGTTCGGTGAACGCCAGCGTCTGCTCGAGTGCACCGATGGTTGTCGAGGCGACTGGATTGAACATTTTCAAGCGGCCCGGCGTTTGGCGACTTGGTAGTGGGGGAATTTGACCGTCACTGCACCGCCGCCCTGAGGGCAATCTTGCCAATTCAGTTCCGCCGACAAGGCCGCCGCGATCATCGGCAGCTTGCAGGCTCGTTGATCGACTGCAGCACCGGTGTCAGCGAGTTCGATCTCGATGCCGGTGTTGGTTTGGCAGCCGGTGATGGTGAGTTCGCCACCCTCGGGCATTTCGATCAGGGCTTGTCGAATCAGGCTTTCGATCAACTGGCAAAAAGACGCCTGATCGGCGGGCAAACGCAGGGCGGCGTCCATGTCCACCTCCAAGCAAACTGGTGCTGGGTGGGCGACCAACATGGGCGATGCGAGCGTTTCCACCAAAATGGCTAAAGGTGGATCGTTGTCCTGGCCGATGAAATGATGTGACATGATAGGTTTCCGATGACGTTCATTTTTGGACGCGTCCGTGCGTTCCCGTTTGCTGTTAGCGTTCGGAGGGCGTTCGCTGCAAGATCAATCTTTTCCGGCACCCGGTTTTCATGTCCGTTTCTTCTCGATCCCAAGCTGCTGAAATCGCTTCGCGGATTTCTCGCCGTCGCCTGCTGGCAGGCGCGGGAGCAATCGGGGTGGCTGGGTGTGAAACCCGTCGTGAAACAACAACTGCGTTTCAAGTGGCCGGCCCATCGATGGCTCCGACTGTGTGGGGGCCTTCCGTGGAGTTCTCGTGTGAGGCGTGCTCGATTCCTCTTCGTGTGGACGCGGAGATTTGGCGATCGATCCGCCCAAGATTGATTCCAGCGGAGAGCCAACCTGGTTCCAGGCCTCGATGTTGGCACTGTGGGACTCCCGTGAGTGGTGAATCGATCGACTCATTGAGCTTCCTGTCGGCGGATGTGGTCACCGTTCGTTCATCCACGGCTGCTCAGCTTCAGGGCCGGTTGGGTGCCGGGGAAATGCCGTTGGTCGTGCTGGACCACGAGGGCCAGACTCATCTCAAAAGAGTGCTTGCCGGCCCCGGGCAGAAGGTGACTTCGGATGACCGCGGGCGGATGCGCGTGGATGGCAAGCTCATCGAGCCATCTGATTTGCCGGGTTTGCCAATCGACATTGACCAGCGACGGACGGGCGAGATCGCCAGCCGCTGGAGTTGCTTCCCCTCGCTGGCATGGCAACGTGATCCAGAAGGGAATTGGTTTGATTCAGCTGAGACGAGCGAACCAAGGCCCGAGCTCGTTTGGTTGGTCTACGAACACCGCAACGTCTACCGTGGCAATGTGGTCAGCCGAGTGTTCGATGATTGCCCTGCGAACATGGGGCTGGATCGACGACTCCACCCGGTCGATCAGGTTGGACTGACGGTTCAACTGCAGTTGCGTCCAGCGGGAAGCAGCCAGGAAAGCAAGCAGGCCGCCATGGAATCAACCAGCGGACAAATCCACGCAGTGGCGTGGACCGATCAAGGCGTGCGTGTTGTCTCGAAGAAGCTGCCAGAGAAATTGGATGACCAAAGCATGCTGGTCAAGTTTGAGCCGCAGGCGTTCAGGACGGGGCGTCGGTTCGATCGGAGTGAGCTGAGCCTGGCAAGTGCTCCCGCTGTTTCCGCCACGTCGCCGGTGGCAATTGGTTGGAGCACCAATTCGATCGTCCGCGTTGGGGATTTGCGATTGTGGCGGCCCATTCAGTGGCGAATGGAAACCCCGTCGCGATGGCCCCTTCAGGCCAAGGAATGGTTTGTGGCGGGAGACAACACGCCCGTTTCAGTCGACAGTCGACGTTGGGGGCCGATTCACACGGACCAAATCATCGGGATTTGCGACCCGATTGTTCGCGACGAGACACTCCGTCGCGACTCGAAAACGCTGCATGGTTGAACAGCAGTCTGTTGAGCTGGGACGCCGGGCTACAGCGTGGTCCGGACGGTTGCGACAGCGACGCCCACCACCTTGGGGTTCACAACGGTGACGGGGGACAGGTCGCGATCGCCGTTGCGTAGTTCCACGTGGCCGTTGATCGGATGCCAATAGCGAAGCGAAACATTTCCAGGGGTGGTCTCGATCGCGGCGAGTTGCCCCGGTTGGACGCTGTCCTGCTTGTTGATCACGATGTAATCACCATCATGGATCCCGCGACTGGCCAGAGAGTCCCCTGATATTTGAACAACAAATCGATCGCCGTCGGCAAGGATCTTGCCTAAATCAACCACATCGGTCGCGTTCATATCGATGTCCGTGGGTTGGCTTCGGACGATGCCTGCCATCGGCAAACCCGTGGGGGAACGAGCGTTTTCGCCCGTCAACTCGATTGCTCGCGACTTGTTGGCTTTCCTGGTGATCAATCCTTTGCGTTCGAGCGCGCGGAGGTGACACATGACACCATTGGGACTTCGGATGCCGAAATGCTCGCCAATCTCACGAACGGTGGGCCCATAACCTCGTTCTTGGATCAAGGAGCGAACTAGCTCGTAGACCTCTCTTTGTCTTTCGGTCAGTTGAACTTTGGCCATGAATTTCGCGGAGGGAGGTGGGGTGGGGGGCAAAGGAGCGATCCCATCGCTCTAACAGAAGCCTAGCATGTGAATCACTTTGATGACGTGCTTTTTATGACCAGTTTTTGCATCGACGACGTCGCGGTCCCCTGTGCGGAATTGCGCGCTCGTCGAAGGTGGCATCAGAAATCCAACGACTCACCCTGCGGGGTGGTTCGTTGTCCCCTGTGGATCTTCCGTTGCTCGAGGGGCGAAGGGACACTGCGTGCCAAAGCGATTGGCTGAGCATAGCTAAAATTGAACGGCTCGTGTTGCTCGCCCATAGCAAAAACTAGCTTCGGAGAGGTTGGTTGAGAGCCCCCTGCTTCTCTGGCGAGCTATCGAAGATTGAGAGCGACCACCACCAACCCTGCTGGGATGCACCAGTATGCGAACCAGTGCAGGCGGTCTTCCCGGCTCCATCGAATCAGCCACTTCAGAGCGACGATGCCCACGGCGAAGGCCACGGCGGCTCCGATCAGGAGGGTTTCGACGGACGCAGCACCGGAGGGGCCGTCCTCCAGGAGGTCTTTGACGGCCAAGACCGTCGCCCCCAGAATCGCAGGGATCGCCAGGAGAAACGAAAACGTCACCGAGTCATCTCGATCGAGGCCCATCAGTCGGCCGCCGAGGATCGTGGAACCGCTGCGGCTGATTCCTGGGAGGATCGCAAAGGCTTGGAAGCAGCCCACCAAAAACGCGGCGCCGAATCCCAGGCGGTCATAGGTTCCCGATTGGGGCGTGAGTCTGCCCAGCACAATCAACATGATTCCGGTCACGATCAGCATCGCCCCGGCGAGAAGCGGGCTGCGAAGGATTTCTGGGAATTGTGTTTTGATTGTCAGGCCGATCACAACGGCCGGAAGCGTTCCGATCACCAACAATCCAACGACCCGCCGGTCTTTCTTCAGCAGAGCCCAGATTCGCTGCCAGAACACGACCAGGATCGATCCCAGCGTTCCGGCGTGCAAAATGATCTCGAGAGTCACCGACTCGCCCAGTTCCCCCAGCATCGATCCGAGGATCACCAAGTGCCCCGACGAACTGATCGGGAGAAACTCGGCGATCCCTTGCACGACGGCCAGAATGATGACGCGAATGAGTTCCTGCACGATTCGAGGTCTCAACTAAAGTGTGTGGGGTGTGCGTCTGGACAGAGGATGTCCTAGGTTACTTTGTCGAGACGATTGTCGGCATCCGTCATTTCAAATCCTGTTCTTTTCCTCCGCCTGATTGACTCTTGTGAACGCATCCACCGGCTCGGACAGTTCTTCCGAAAGTATCAGTTTTGACGGCGAGGGGTCTCGGCGTCCTGATGGCATCGGAATGATGTTGCTGAACGTCTTTCGAGGGTTTTGCATGGGAGCCGCTGACACGGTGCCTGGCGTCAGTGGCGGGACGGTGGCTTTGATTCTGGGGCACTACGACCGCTTGATCGCGGCGATCAGTCATGTGGACACAACGTCGCTTGGATTGCTTCGAACAGGGCAATGGGGGGGACTTGCCCGGCGAATGGATTTGCGGTTCTTGATCGCTCTGGGGATTGGGATCGTCGTCGGAATCGGGGCCTTGGCCGGACTGATGCACTGGTTGCTGCAACACCGAGTCAACGAGACCATGGCGGTGTTCTTTGGTTTGGTGCTGGCAAGTGTTTGGGTGGTCCGGCGCAATGTCACTCAGTGGACGCTTCCACGGTGCGTTCTGTTGGTGGTCGGTGTGCTGGTGGCGTTGGGAATCTCGCGAATTCCTGCGACGACAGGCGACGCCAGTCATGTCTTTTTGTTTTTCAGTGCGTCAATCGCGATTTGTGCGATGATCCTGCCAGGGATCAGCGGCGCGTTCATTTTGTTGTTGCTGGGCGTTTACGAACCGGTGATCGGGATGATCAAAGGCGTTGTCAAAGGCCAGATCGACATGGATATCTTGGGCCGGTTGGCCGTGTTCGCAGCGGGGTGCCTGTTTGGATTGCTGGCGTTCAGTCGATTGCTGAATTACCTGCTCGAACACTTCCGAGACGCAACGATGGCGGTGTTGATCGGGTTGATGATTGGTTCGGTTGGCCGGCTTTGGCCTCTGCAACGGGTGACCCCGGAGACCGCTGAACTGGAACTGAAGCACCAAGAGTTCGTTTGGGTTTTGCCACACCATTACGAAGGCAGTTTGGTGGTGTTGCTAGCGCTCGCCATCACGGCCGCCATCGTGGTGATCGCTGCCGATCACTTCACTCGACGGATGCAATCATCATCGACCGTCACTTGAGGGTTGGCTGCGCCGCACCGCTCGACCGACGAGTTTGACAAAACCTTTGTCGATCAATTTCCAACTTGCTTGGACGTCTTTCTTGGGTCGGACAACGTAATCAAACCCGGGCGGAAGTTCCATTTGGTGCAGTCGGTACGCTTCCCGTATCAGACGTTTCCAACGGTTGCGAGCGACCGCGTTGCCGGTCTTCTTGGGGATCGTCACGCCCAGGCGACATTGCGTTTGGGTTGCGTCCCCTGGCGACGTTTGATTGCGTGGCAAGGCGAAGACGACCAAGCAATCATTGGCGGCAACACCGCCACGTCGGAGTGCTTTGGTGAAGTCACCACTGCGTACGACGCGAGATGACTTGGGGAATCCCAGCGGGTGTTTTCCAAGCGTGCGCGACATCAGGAGGCAGTGTTCGCAGCGGCAGGATTCAGTTCGAATTTCAGGCGACCGCCGACCAGGGTGTGAGTGACTCGAGCGGCAAGCGTGCGCCCGGTCATGGGGCTCGACTGACATCGCGACCGAAATTGTTTGGCCTCGACCGACCAAGCCTGGTTGGGATCGATGACAGTCACGTCCGCGTTGGCACCCACAGACAAGCTGCCACCGTCGACGCCCGCAATCTTTGCAGGCGAAGTCGAGAGGCACTCGATCGCTCGAGACCAACCCAGGATTTTCGTTTCCACCAAGTCGGTTGCGATGGCGGCGAGAGTCGTTTCCAAGGCGGAGGCGCCAAACGGAGCCAAGTCCAGGTCGTTGGCCTTTTTTTCCTGAGCCCGTGGCATGTGCCCGGATTCAATGGCATCGATCACACCTTCCGCAACCGCATTGCGAAGTGCTTCGACGTGCGATGGACTTCGCATTGGCGGGTGAACTTTGTACCGCGAATCGTAGGATCGCAGCAGCTCATCGCTGCCAAACAAGTTGTGTGGGCAGACCGATGCAGAGATGTGGATGCCCCTTGATTTCACACGGCCAATCATGTCGATCGCACCCATCGTGCTGACCGGGCCCACGTGCAACCGACCCTTGGTGGCTTCTGCCAAACGGACATCACGAGCGACCGCGAGGTCTTCCGCTTCGGTTGGCAAGCCCTTCAGGCCCAGGACCAATCCGATTCGGCCGTCGTGCATCACCCCGCCGTCAGCCAGTTCCGGGACTTCCGGCCGATCAAAGATGGGCAAGTCAAACATGCGGCAGTAGTCGAGCGCCCGTTTCAGCAGCGCATCGTTGGGCATCGGTCGCGGCGTGTCACTGAAACCGGCCGCTCCGGCCGCGGCCAGGATGCCAAGTTCGGCCATCTGTTCGCCTTGACGCCCTTTGCTCAGGCAAGCGATGGGCAGCACGCGAACCCCGTCGATGCGCTGGGCAATTTGGCGAACCAATTGCACGGACGCGGCGGAGTCCATCAATGGTTTGGTGCTGCTGCAGCACAACACCGTCGTGTAACCACCTGCCAAGGCAGCGTCGCTGCCTGTTTGAATGGTCTCGTCTTCTTCACTGCCCGGTTCACGCAGTTCCGTCGCCAGATCGACCAATCCTGGAGCGACGATCTTGCCGGTCACGTCCAAGCGGCCTGCCTCGGGTGGCAAATCACCATCCGGCGTGTCGATCGAGTGAATTTTTCCCTCGTGCAGAACGAGGCGTGCGATCCGGTCGACACCATTGGCGGGATCGATCACCCGGCCGCCATCGAGTACCCAAGTGGAATCGTTCATGCGAGGGGCTCCGTGGAGGCGTCGGCGTTGGCTTTTGCGTTGGCGAGCAGCCACAGCGAGGCCATGCGGACGGCGATTCCGTTGGTGACTTGTTCGAGGATCACGGAATGCGGGCCGTCAGCGACTTCCGGCGTGATTTCAACGCCACGATTGATGGGGCCGGGGGCCATGATCAGGATGTCGGGTTTGGCGAGCCGCAGGCGTTGACCGTTCATGGCATACAACGCGGCGTATTCGTAGACGCTGGGGAACGGGCGAGCTTTTTGACGTTCGAATTGGATGCGTAGCAGGTTCAAAACATCGCAGCGGTGAACAATTTCATCGAGTCGGTGAGCGACTTCAAACCCGAGTTCTTCCCAGCGCGGGCTGACCAGAGTCGGTGGTCCACAAATGATGACGTGGGCACCCAACTTGCGGAGGCCCCACAGGTTGCTGCGTGCGGTTCGACTGTGGGCGATGTCGCCGACCAAAGCCACCGTCATGCCAGCGAACACTTTTTCAGGATCGGCGGCTTCGTGTTTCCAGTCCGATCCGATGCGGTGCTGCAGGATCGTCAGCATGTCCAGCAAACCCTGGGTGGGATGCTCGTGCGGTCCATCGCCGGCGTTGAGCACGCTGCATTTCAATTCTCGGGCCAGCAAGTGAGGCGTTCCCGGCGTGGAGTGACGCGTCACGACCCAGTCGACACCCATCGCTTCGATTGTCTTGGCCGTGTCGACGAAGGTTTCGCCTTTGGCGACGCTGCTGCCACTGCTGCTGAATTCGACCGTGTCCGCACCCAAGCGTTTGGCGGCCAGCGAAAAACTGTTTCGCGTGCGAGTGCTGTTTTCGAAGAACAAATTGGCACACGTTTTCCCGGTCAGCAGCGGGACTTTGCGGCGACAACCTTCGGTCATTGCCTTCAGCTCGTCCGCGGTGCGTAAGATCGCGAGGATCTCAGCGGCGGAGAGCCGTTCCAAATCCAATAGGTGACGATGCCGCCAAACGGCCGGGAATGACAATTGATCGGGTGAGAGCGATGCGTCCATGGTCGGGAGTTTAAAGCATCATTGACTTTTCGACGAGTCACGGCAGCCCACAAACATCAACCAACCCACCATCCAGCAAACGCCGCCGATTGGCGTGATCGCCCCCAGCACGGGCGTGTTGGTTAAAACCAGCAGGTACAAACTGCCGGAAAAGAAAATCAATCCCGCCACCATCAACGCACGAATCGTTCGCAGCCATTTGGTGGATCGCAGCGGAGCCACCGCCAAGGCCAACAAAACAATGGCGTGAGCCAAGTGGTAGCGGGCTCCCGTGTCAAATTGCGCGACCCGGCGAGCAATCGTTTCGGGATCCATTCCGGATTGCTCAAGAAAGTTGGGCAGCCCGTGAGCACCAAAGGCTCCGATCCCGACGGCGGATGCTCCGGCCAAACCAGCCAGAATCATGTTCCAACGCGAAGGAGCAACCGAATCGGAGTGCACTTCACCGGGGTTGGTTTCTGACGGTGAGTAGGGAGATGTCATTTCACCGCCAACATGCGTTCCAACGCGATCAAACTCCACTTGGTGGTCTCTTCGTCCACGCGAATTTGGTTGACCAACCGGCCGTCACGCAAGTTTTCCAGCGTCCAACAAAGGTGTGTCAGATCGATTCGGTACATCGTCGCGCACATGCAAACGACGGGGCTCAAAAAGTGAATCTCTTGTTCCGGGTGCTCGTCCTTCAAGCGGTTGACCAAGTGCAGTTCGGTCCCAATCGCCCATTTCGTTCCCGCCGGGGCATTCTGGACGGTTTGAATGATCTTGCCCGTGCTGCCACTGACATCGGCAATGTCGTTGACCTCGCGGGGGCATTCGGGGTGCACGAGGATCTGGATGCCCTCGTGTTCCTTGCGAAATCGAGCAACGTGCTCGGCGCGAAACATTTGGTGGACGCTGCAGTGACCCTTCCACAGGATCACGCGGCTGGCTTCGATTTGTTCGTCGGTGTTGCCGCCCATTTCCAATGCGTAGGGATCCCAGACGGGCATTTGATCTTCGGTGATTCCCATCGTCAGCGCGGTGTTGCGGCCGAGGTGTTGGTCGGGAAAGAAGAAGACTCGCTGGCCGCGTTCAAACGCCCATTCCAAAACCGCTTTCGCGTTGCTGCTGGTGCAGACAATTCCACCGTGACGACCACAGAACGCTTTCAAGCTGGCGGCGCTGTTGATGTATGTGACTGGGATGACTTGTTCTGTCTCAATCACTTCGGACATGTCCGCCCAAGCCGCTTCGACCTGCGCGATCGCGGCCATGTCAGCCATCGAGCATCCCGCCGCCATGTCAGGCAGCAGCACGTCGACTCGGCGACCATCGCGGGCTTCGATTCGGTCCGGACGGTTGGCCAGAATGTCAGCCGTTTCTGCCATGAAGTGAACGCCGCAGAACACGATGGTCCGGCACGCTTGGCTTTTGGCCGCCATTTCGGACAACTGGTAGCTGTCGCCTCGCAAGTCGGTGTGCTCGATCACTTCGTCCTGCTGATAGTGGTGGCCCAAAATCAGCAGTTCTTCCCCGAGTTCTTTCCGCACCGCTTCAATTCGTTGCTGAAGAACTTCGTTTTCCAGCGATCGGTACGGTTTCAAAGGATGCAGCGCATCCATTTCATCGTTTCCGCTGGTGGGTTGTTCGGGAGGCGTGGTGGTTGGCAAATCGACCATGGGGATTTCAATCAAAGAGGATCGGCGGCGCATCGTGGGGCGACACGTCATTATTGAAACCGATCCACCCCTTTGTTTCCATGCCTGCCGTTTTGAGCTCGCCCCCCCAAACGCCAAAAGAACATCTTCCCCTGCTTTTCAGGAAAGAACGTTTTCGCATCTGAAAAAGGGATTGCCTCAGGACAACGCTGTGATCTGAGCGGCAATTTCAGCGACCGCCTGGATCGCTGCGTCGATCTCATCGGGGGTTGTGCCGTGTCCCCCGCTGATGCGAACGGTGCCTGCCACTTCCGTCCCGAGGTGGCGGTGAATTCGTGCGGCACAGTGATGGCCTGAGCGAACCTCCATTCCAAATTCCCCCTCCAAGATCGCGGCGGCATCGTCCGGCGGAAGATCTGGTCCAAAGTCGAGGCTGGTGATCGGAAGAGGGCCTGGACGACCGAAAACTTGAACCCCTCCGATCGAGCTCAATCCAGCATGAAGTTGCTGCGACAGACCAGCCAATTTCTGAGCGGAATCCTCCAGTGGTGCCAGCCAATCCATCGCCGCCCGCCATCCCGCGATGGCGGGCAAGTTCATCGTGCCAGGTTCCAGTTTTTCGGGCATGGATTCGGGCATGACATCCGACCGGCCGTCGTGCCCGGTTCCGCCCTGCATCCAAGGTTGGATCACATCGTGCCACTCGGGTGACAGGCAGAGCATTCCGATCCCCGGCGGACCACCGCAACCCTTGTGAGCGGGTGCCGCCAAGGCATGCACTCCGAGTGCCTGGACATCCACCGGCAAGTAGCCCAGCGACTGGGCCGCATCACACAGGAACAAAATTTGATTCGACTTGTTTCGCAATCGGTTGTGTTCCGCGATGGCCGCTCCGATCTCTGCGATCGGTTGAACTGCCCCGGTCACGTTGGACGCATGCGACAAAGCCACCAAGCGAGTGGCGTCATGGATCTTTCCGATGACATCGTTCGCTGACAGCAAACCGTTGACATCCGGTGAGACTTCCTCGATCGTCGCGCCGGCCGCTGTTGCCGCAACGAGCAATGGTCGCAAAACGGCGTTGTGCTCAACCGCTGAAGTCAGCAGGTGCGAGCCGGTTCCGATCGCATGCGAGGGACCGACCAGCCCATGCATGACGGCGTTCAACGCCGAGGTGCAGCCCGAGTGAAAGCTGACGCAGTGGTCCGATTCGGCATTCACAAAACGAGCCAGTTGAGATCGCAACGAACGAGTGAGTTCGCTGGCTTTCCTCGCCGACGCGTAATTGCCTCGCGAAGCCGAGGAGCCGACGTTGGTCAGGAACTCAACCATCGCTTCGGCGACACCCTCCGCTTTCGGCCACGAGGTTGCAGCGTGGTCCAAGTAGATGCGGGGTGGGGTGGCAGGCACGGTTGTGTCAGACGGTTCAGTCGGGATCGGGCGTTGATTCAGTGGTGAAGGTGCAGCCGGGCGGCATCACAAACCTTCCGCGGTGTACCGCCAGCGTTTCAGATATCCAATCAGATCCGACATCTGATCAACCGACAAGGTTTGTTCCATCCCACTGGGCATCAAAGAAGCGTCGACCGCACGAAAGGTTTCGATGTCATCGCGACTCACTCGGCGTTGTTGGTTTTCCGCTTCCAGCAAAGTGACGGATTCGGAATCTTCCTTGTGCAGCAACCCTGAGACGACCTCGCCATCCACCGTCAAGATTTGATAACGCGTGAAGGAAGCGTCGATGGCTGCATCGGGATTCAGGACCGCGACCAGCAACGCTTCCGCGGTTTTGGTGCGACTGTCACTGATGTCAGGCCCCACGGCATGCCCCACGCCTTCCATGCGGTGACAATTGGAACAGTGTTGTGCAAACAACTTTCGACCGCTGGAAACATCCGCGCTCGAAAACCGGCTCGCGACTTCGGCGTACTGCTTCAGGACCTTGGCTCGATCCTCGGGCGGTGCAAACGTTTGATTGGCGAGTTCACGAATCGCTTTGTCGCGATGAGAACGCAAGGCGTTCGCGGTGGTCGCATCCACAAACGAACGAGGCAGATGCTCTTGCTTGACCGCCAAAAGCAACCACTTGGCGGTGTCGGAATCAGAACGAGCTCGTCGGCAGACCACAGCACGTTCCTCCGGTCGCCAGGGATCCTGATGTGAAACCAAAATCGAACGCGTCCATTCAGGGTCCGTTTTCAACAGCCCGTCCAAGATGCGCGAACGCAGATCGGCGCCCGTGGAATCCGTCAGTCGATCACGAAGTTCAGGGGAATCGGGAGCGAGTGGAAGCAATACCTCCACCGCATCTTTGCGTCGGCCATGGTCCTGATTGGGATCCACCAAGGTCGCTTTTGCGGTCTCCGCGACAAGAGCGAAGAAATCCACTTTGGTACCGTTGATCGCCGCCTTGACCTTGGCGGTCGATCGCACGCCCGTGATCCAGTTGGCGACGAATTGGAACGCGTCGTTTTTGTCATCGACGCTTGAAATCAGATCCAGTGTTGTCTCGGGATCGGTCGCGGCTGAACGCCGAATCCAGCGCAGAAGATTGGATCGATGGGCGGCAGTGAGTTGGGTTTCGTCCACTTCAATCGATCGACGAACGAGTTCCTGCAGCATCGGTGGCGGAACAGTGGGAAGCAGTTTTGCGACCAAGTTCGAATCCGCTTGTTCCACCGCAAGCTTGTTCAGGGAGTCCGTGACGGATTGGAATTCCGCGGACTGCGGATGACTTGCGATTGCTTCGCATGCGTCCGACGCGAGAAAGGCTTCCAAGGCAACGCGGCGGACCAACGGACTGTCGTCACGCACGAAAGAACGGAACGTTTTCGCGTCCCATCGGGGTGTGAGCTGCGCGGCAATGGCTCGCAGGCGAGGTTCCGATTCGGTGGTGAGCTTGGATTGTTGTGCGGGAGCGAGGCGTCCGAGCTGAGCCAGCAAGGTGGCCACACGGGCTTGGGTGGGCGGGTTGGTTTCAGGTGATTGCAGCAGTTCGGAGAGTTTCTTCTCGACGAGTGGCTTGGACGTTGGATCAGCCAATCGCTGCGTCAGGTGCAGGGTCGCCAAGGATCGGCGGACAGGATCGTCGGAACGCAATGCTTCGATGGCGTCTTGGTTGTTTTGAATGGACTGAAAGCCCGACTCGGCACCCGGCGGAATCAAACGCCAGATGCGGCCAAGGTTGTTGCCGTGCCATGTGTCGGGGCGGTTCTTCAGTTCCTCGGGCGCCCAATCGGGATGCTCGATCACGGCGCGAGCCATGTCGAGCACCAGCACTGCGTCATGTTGATCGGCCACCAAGTCCACCGGGCGAAACCAGGTGTGTGCATTGGCGAGCCACTCGGTTTCAGCTGGCTCTCGCGTCGCTTGCCAGTTTTCACCATCAAATCGCAGTTGCTGTCGTTGGACCAGGGATCCGGTCGGTTCACAAACCAGCAACCACTCGTCGTTGACCGCCAACACACCGCAAGCGGCGCTGAATTGACCGGCATGAAGATGGCTGGTCGTCCAGGCATCGCTGATCGGATGAACCTCAGATTGTTCACCTGCGGCGGCGATGTCCAACAACGCATCAACCGGTGCCAATTCACGATCTCGTCGGATTGTGTTGGCGTCCAGGACCGCCTGGATCGCGGGGTTGCGATTGCTGCAACCGATTCGGCGACCGAAATCATCGATCGTCAAACCGTGTTGGCTGTTGCCGGAGACTCTTCCCCAGTGGCCACCGCGAGGGTCGAAGCAAAAGTCATTTTGTGAAAGCGTGAGGGGGCCAGTCTTGGAATCGAACAGAGGGGCGACCGCTTCGATCTTTCCGCCACGCAACCCGTTGGCGACGTAGACCAGTCCATCCGGTCCGAGAGTTGGATGGTTCGCTCGCAGTTGCTCATTGCCCGTCGTGAAGCCACGGAACCAAGTTTGGTGATCGTCTGCCAATCCGTCTCCGTCGGTGTCTCTCAGCCAAGCGATCTCTCCCGCCAGCGTCACGATCGCTCCATCGAGCCAGGCATCCGGCGTGTCGGAATCCTGTTCGCCTGATTTTCGCGAGGGCCATGGCAGCACTCCCGTTGCGAAATTGAGCCCCTCCGCAAATGTGGTGGCTTGGTCCATCACGCCATCGCCATCGGTGTCACTCAGGACACGAATCCTGCCCTTCGTCGGTTTGACATCCTCGGCAGGTTGTGGGTAGTCGGGCATTTCGACAACCCACAATCGACCCTGCGGATCCCATGCGGCTGAGACTGGATCGATGGTCATCGGTTCGGCAGCAACCAGTTGCAATTTCCACCCCTCCCGCAATTGCATCGTGTCGGCGATGACGGACGGGCTGGGGGATTCGTTGGGCTGTGCCGCCACGTGTTCGAAAGGACAGCCGCACAGGATGAGAACCAGCAAGGCAGAGGCCCACAAACGCAATCGCCTTCGAAGCGTTTTCCAAAACGTCTCGAATCCGCTGAGCATCACCGCGGTGACCATCAAAGCAAGTGCGAGTGGGATGGGTGCTAAAATCATTGCGATGCATCCAAGTCCAAAAATCCAGGTCGCGGGGTGAGCCATCAAGTCCTGAATGTTCGTCACCCAGTTTGCTTGTGGGGTGTTGCGTCGAGTTCGACTGGGTTGCAAACGCAAGACGATCAACAGACAGGCACTGGTCAATAATAGCAGGAACCGCATGCCATGCTGTGCCCACTGCATGGTCATCGACGATGGGGATGCCGTCGACCATTGCGGGGGCAGCGATTGTTCACTCGACTGATATTGGCTGTCCACGATCCAGCGGTCTGGCTGTTGACTTGTGAGCACAAAGGACCACTGGCCGTCACCCAGTTTGGATGCTTCGTTGAGTTGCCACCATTCATCGGTTTCGTTGGCCGAGTAACGTTGGATTTGCAACGCCAGAAAAGACTCCATTTCACTCCATGAAAACAGAGATTCCGGCGGGCGGTTGGTCAGTTCAGCGGAAAGTCGCTCCAGCGATACCGAGTCCTCGATGGAAGCATTGGTCGGGTCGAATCGGGTGCCAGCGGATTGGCTGATCGAGGCGTAACGTTGTAGCCAAGTTTTCATCCAGGCGGCGACTTCTTCATCGCGGCGATCGGCCAACGAATCGGAAGCGGCGGCAATCGAGCGAACGGTGTTGGTCGCCAAGATTTGCCAGCGTTGATCCGAGGTGATCGCTTTCCATCGATTCCCCTTGGTTGCCAAGTTTTCTTGGTTCGAACCGCTGGTGTCTGGTTTGATGGAAGTGACGTTTCCTTCGTCTGGATCGTCAGTGGTTGCGACGGCGGCAGCCGAAGTTGGATTGGAAAGTGCAAGCAAATTCGCTGGGTTGCTTCGCCGAGACAGCAATCGGGTGTAGGTGCACGGAGGCGGCGTTTGAATCTCATCCCATGAAGGTGTGCTTGATTCTCGCTGGTTGGGTTTTCGAAGTCCTTCATCCATTTCCAGTAGAACCTCGATTCCCTGGCTGAGACGGCTCAACGGCAACAGGAATTGGAGCTTCCCTTCTGGTGCCGGGATCACGTCTGCCGGCAGTCCATTTGTCCAACCCGCCACAAAATGAGCGTGCTCTGGCAGGTTCAGCGTCAAGTGAGAGGCATCGCCGGGAACGATGTCAAACCGACTGACCAAAAAACGATCGTTCAGCAATTGGTGGTCCGCATGCACGATTGCAGCGACGTTGTTGGTCTTGCGTAACGGTTCCAGTTCCACCGACCAGTTCTCGCTCGCGACTCGGAAGTAGCTGTGTTCTTCGTTGCCGTCAGAGGTCCGTTGAGTGAGGGTTGGGGCCGTGTCTTCCTCGTTCGAACGGCTGGCCGGTTCGTTGTTGGTCGGTGCCTTGTCCGTCGCGACGACCGTGTCCGTCGCGACGCTCTTGGCGAGGGCCTCTTGGGCCGGCAGATTCCACCTTGGTTGCGGCATGGGTTCGACACCGTTGGTTTCCCAGCGGATCGGAGCGTTCGTCAAGCGGTTGGGAACCACGATGTCGGTGCGCGCACGCTGTGATTGCAACACGCGAATTTTGGGGACACTCACACGCAACAAATCACCCGCCGCGAGCCGGCTGGTCAGGCGAATGGAGCGGATGCGTTTGTCGGCCAAGCGAATGCGGATGACCTGCCGAGCGGGACTGAGCGTCGGTTGACGCGTTGACGCACACAGCGGATGGATTTGCAGCGCGTCGCACCACCGCGACGGCATTTCAACATCGAGGAAGTCCGGTGATTGCTTGGAATTCAACTGAATGTCCGTTTGAGCGATCCAGCGTCCTTCTTCCCACCGCAATGCAACCCGGACATCCGTCTGAAAAGGGTGGCGGATCGGAGTCACCCGAAATCGAGCGTCTCCCAGCACATTCAACGCGGAGTCACGAATCAACCATTGATCAATCAGGATCTTCCCTGCAGCGAGCATGGACGCTGGGCCCGCGTCCCCTGACTTTTCGCCTTCCAACGGAGGGGGCGTCTTCCACTGGATGTTGGCGTTGGCCGAACGTGAGACAACCACTTCATTCACGGAGGAGATGTCACCGATGGAATGCACCGGTTCGATGTGCATCAACGCCAATGCATTGTCATTTGACTTTCGCTGTGCAACTTGAGCTTCCACCAACACCTCCATTCCTCGGCCTTCGTAGCGGATCAAAAGACAATCGTGGTTGTCTTCTCGAACCAATTTCCACTGCGTGCCTGAGGCGGCTGATCCCGAGTCCATCGGATTGGTGGTCGGATCAACGATCGCATCCTCTTCCTCATCGTCGAGATTGGTGGTCCCGGGAGCCTCGGAAGCCACGCCACCGGCAGCGGCCGGAGAAGTGTCGGGCAGGCCAGGTTGTTGAATCCGCCAGTTGAAAATCTGTGCTTGGGGCGGAATCGCAATTTTGATCATCTGCGGACGAAAGCTCTCCGGCAGCGTCGGTGTGGTGTCCTCGCCATTGGGATCGATGGTTCCAAGCACCGGATTGGTGGTGGCGGAATCCGCGGCAACCGGGTTCGGGTCAAAGGTCGCTTCGAGACGAATGGATTGGTGCGACGCATCCAAGTGGATCTCTTGCTTCGCATGAAAGACCAAGCGGCTCCGGTCCACAATGCCGATGCGGACAATCGGGGTGGTACCAGAACTCTTGGCGGCTCGGTCGAGGCGACTGATGGATCCCGACCATTGGGCATAAAATTGTTCCGCCGGAACCCGTTCGGTACCCAAGGAAGCGGGCCACAGCGGCTGCAGTTCACTCGACAGCGTCCAGGCCACCAACGTTTCCGAAAAAACGGTGCGTGAATTGGCGAGGGTTGAGTCGGCGTCTTTGGGTTCTTGCCAGTGATCGTGCAAGGAGAGACCGGGACAGCTCAGGACACGTTCGTCATCGACCGGCGACTCGGGTGGATTGTCAGAGTCATTCGGTTCCGTGTTGTTCGCTTCGGATTCGGGGGCACCGGATCCTGCTGACCAAGCCGAACTGAGGTCCCAGACCAATCGAATGGGTTCGGTCGATGAACTGACGCGTGTCAGCATCCATTGGTTAGTCGTTTGCCGCAGCAACTTCCAGTCGCGAGAAAGCAAACGTGGGATCGAGGTGGTTTCTCGATGGAACCGAAGGATGACTTCACCGCCGGGGGGAGGTGATTGCAAAGGCTCCAACTCACATTCGACGGAACAATGGTTCGTGGTGGCGTTCAACCAATAACGCCGTTTCCATTGCAATGCGCTGTTCCAAGCCTCCGGCAGTTGTGTCTCGCCGTCGGCGTTGTTGGGTGTGTCGGCTTCGCTTTCGGAGGCCGGGACGATGTCGCTGGCAAGAGCATCGGCGGTTGCTTTGCTTTGCAAATGAATGTGCAGTTGGCTGCATGGTCCAATGGCGAACTGATTGGATGAGATGACGCCAAAACCAACTGGGCGATCCACCGCTGGCCACGCAATGTTGTCCGTCACCACCCGGTAATTGTGAATGCGGTAGTCGCGACGCACGACCAAACGAGCTTGTGGAAGACTGGGCAGCTCCGTCGTGATTTGCGTTCCTGTTGCGCGATGTGAGGTTTCGCATCGCAGACGAAGTTGCAGGTCGAATCGTGTGCCGGATGGAACCACAATCAGTGTCCCCGGCTGGTCGTCGGTGGTGGTCGTCAAGACTCGCGTGCTTTCGTCCGGGCGGATCAGCACCAACTCTTCGATGGATTCAGGCGAGAACGGAAGTCGAAGTCGACTGCTGGGCAGGGACGTTTCCACGGTGAATCGTGCCAGCAATTCGATTGGGAATTCTTCGCGAGCCAAGCTGATGGCTCGTTTCGAACGTTCGGAGGTCAAATCCAATTCGTAATTCGTATTCAGGAACGAAACCTGGCGAACACGCTCATCTGATCGGATGAGAAACAGGTCCTCATACAACGACTCGGGAATGTACGCTTTGTTGCCCATGGGTTGGTTGTTGGAATCCAATGGCACCAACACGTCCCTCGTTTGTGCGGATGCCACGCCACCGCTGATCACGAAGGTTCCGATCATGGCCCAGCCGATCCAGTTTCGTAGCAATGCGGAACTTGAAAAATCGCTGGGTGGATCTCCACCCGCCGAATGGGACGGGGAAGCGGAGCGATTCGATGGAGCGGGGCCGGCCGGCGGTTGCCGCACCGACGATTCGGATCGATGAGAAGATTGCCAATGTTGAGTCGTCAAACGCAGCAAGCTGATCGTCAACGGCAAGGCGACCCAGGCAGTCAACGAAACAAACGTTTCCGGCCACAGGAGCATCGCGAAAAGGCTCAACGCCAGACCGCAGGCGACTCCCCAACGCGCTGCCCAGCCTGCGATGAGACTGATTGCGAGGATCACCAATGCACCGACCCAGCCGACTCCAATCACGATCTGGGAGAAGATCAAATGCGGTGCCTCGGAAGAACCTAGTAGTGGGATTTGCAGGCTGTCTTCGGCCGGGCTGACGCGCAGCTGCGAACTCAATGTCAGACCGACGACACGCAAATCCGAAATCTGTGTTCGTCGCAACCACGACGTTTCAAACGACGTGGTCGTCCACTCCATTTCCAAGACCGCTTCGGATTGAGGGGGGGCTGCAAACCGAAGGTGATGTTGACGGGTCATTTCCGGTTGCACTTCCACCCCATTGATTCTGGCCTCAATCAGGTGAGCGTCCCAAGGGAATTCGACTTCGATGGGCTGCGTGGCAACGATCTCAAAACGGGTTCGAACTCGATCGGCGCCACTGGCCGAAGCAATCACATGCGTGAGTTGTTGACGCACAAGGTTCGATGGCGGCATTTGGTTTTTGCGACGAACCTGGATGACCACGTGCGGAGAGGTTTCGTAGCGATAACGAAAAGACGCCGTTTCAGCAGCGATGTTGGCGGTCGGGATACCCACCAAATTCGCCACCGGATGAGCCAATTGCAGTTCCGAGTCGATCGACAGTTCGCAGGTTTGTGAGGTTGCGTCTGCCAAGCGGAACAAACCGATTGGATGTGACTCCGATTTTGCATGCTTGTGGGGTTGGACGTCGCTGTCGCTGGTCGGATGGATGCAAGTCCCGATCAAGGAGGACTGGTCACTGAAGTTCCGTGGCACCGGAATGCTCCACTCAAACCATCCGCCGGTTCCAACCGGTGCTGGCGTGGCCTGGGCGACGTCGGTGGCGAGTGGGGGTTCGCCCTCCCGTTCCGGTTGCGGTTTCATGGATTGACGCGGTACCCACCGCAGCACGATTCCTTCGTCCTCCACGGAATTGAATGCCGATGAAGGCGAAAGGCGAGTTTGCCATTTCACGTCTTCCGGTGGAGATTGTTCGGATCTTGCAGCCAAGCGAACTTTGACGGACCGCGATGTCTGCGGCAAACCTTCGACTTGTACCTGCACCCGTTGTTGGATGCCGTTGCGAACCATCGTCAAGCTGGTTTGGCACGAGCCGACGATGGTGCTGTCGGGGGTTTCCAAAGTGAGGGAAGGTGTTTGGCGAATCGATTGACTCAGGACGATCGCATCACCAGGAAGTGGCGCAAAGAAACGTCGTTGCTCGGTGGACAGCTCCGAGAATTCGATTCGCGAAGGCGTGATCGCGGTTTCCGCTGTCCAGCCCATGTCCGCCGGTGGAATCACCGCCGCCGTCATTTGCCCAGGGCAATGGATGACTCGTATCATCCACAGGGCATTCACGCGAGGGTTGTTGGGGTCTCGCCGGGTTTGTCCTGTGGCACGGATCTCCAGGGTTCCCTCCCCACTGGATCGTGTTTGAATTTCATCGGGACTTGGCCAAACCGTGATGCGACGACCGCGGCGATTGGGAGCGTTGATGGTCAGGGTTCGGCGAGTTTCGCCCACTGTGATCGAATCGAAGGAGAAACCATCCTGGATCTCCAGCTGAATGGGCGCCAATCGATCGGAGGCCATTGTCAATTGAATCGAGCAACGCGCTTGAATGGCGTTGTCTTCGAGCAGGAATCGAGCTTGATGATCCGCGTAGAGAAGCGGCTCGGATTGGGCCAGTTGGAGTCCCCATGAGTTCGCCAGCGAAGGAACCGGCGCTGCATCGGGATTGCCTGTGTCATCGGTCGTTTCAGAAAGCAACTTTGGATCCCAAGGGGCTCGCGAAACAGGCGGTCCAATTGCGTTCCAAATCGAAGTGGAGTCGGACGACGAGGCAGCCTCCTTTGGGGGCGGTAGGAGTTGCCAGTCGTCCGGCAATTGCCAACCTGTTGCGAACAGGTGCGCGGGCATCGTCCACTGCAATTGCCACGGCGCCGCGGAGACCACAAACGAAGTGGGGAAGATCGGCTCCGGCAGCGAGATGGAATCGCCGTTTGGATTCAGTGGCGAAGTTCCTTCCACCAAGATGACCCGTGAATCGGCGGCGGGAGGGACGTCGGCTTCGTCGATGGCAGCCAATTGGATGATCGACGCAGGTGATGCTTGGGAAATGGCGTCTTCGGGATGTGTGACCAAGGGGCGAGAGGTGAACGGGACTTCACGCTCGTCAACCTCGATGCGAGTCACATCGCCTCGCAGCCAAACCCAAGGAGGGATGGAGGCGATGGGCTGAGGGTCGATGACCAAACGACATTGCCAATTCAGAATCGAGCCATCGTGATCCAACGTCATCCGGCAACCGCGAACGATGGTTGCGGTTTGCACTTCAGCAGCGGCCTCATCCAACGTTTGCAATTGCAAATCCAATCGCTGTGAACCAGCCGATTCGACGAAGATCCAACGACTGTCTTCTGGCGGCGAGCCGCTGAGGTTGTTGTCAGAGATGTTTTCGTACCAACTGGGCAGCGCCTCCGTCGGGACTTCTCGCAACACCGCTTGCTCGCAATGCAGTCTCTGGTTGGCGGGGACTTGGATCCACAACCGCGAAATCAAAGCCCGTGGCAGTCCGAGTTCCCAGCGGCTTCCGTTCCATGTGGGCATCGCCTGTTGTCGCCAATCCCATGCCAGCGTTCGATTGGCCAGTGGCCGATCCGAACCACTGGTGACGATGGTGAGCAATCCAGAATTGCTGGACTCAAAGAGAGCGGTCGACGAGTCCGTTTCAAACCCCGATTCGTCATCCATTTCACGCAGTCGGGAGACGGCAAAGCTGACTTTGCCAAACGGTTGTCGGTTGCCGGCTTGGGACGAAAACAGCATCCGACTTGCCTTGCTGTTCAAGGCTCCGTCTTGAATCGTCGCCACCATTTCGCATTCTAGGATGTCGTCGGTCGATAACTCGGGATCCACTTTGGCTGCTTCGTCCAGTGCTTGGCTCAGTTCGTCAGCAGCAACGGGGCGAAAGTCATCCGGCACCAGTCTTGCGATCTGGGAACCAAACAGCGAGATCCAACGCAAGGATTCGTCGCTGCGTACCTGTTGCGCGAGCGCTGTCCACTGAGCCAACGTCTCGGACGCTTCCCGGGAACGGGCTTCGGTTTCCACCGGGTTGACCGCAGTGGGCTCCTTCTCGGTTGATTCTTTCTCAACCGATTCCTGCGGTTCTGAGGTTTCATCCGCCGAGTTTTCGTCCGTGGCTGTCTCGGTGACTTTTTCGCGATCGAGGGTCTCGGTCGGAGGGTCGTCAGCGAGGGCCAGTGAGGTCAGCGTCATCCAGGTTGCCAGGATCATCATCCCGATCGATCTGTTCGATCCGTATCGCTTCATGATGAAGTTCCTGGGGAGTGGCTTGCCGTGGCTCCTTCTTCATCAATGCCTTCATCCGACGAATTGGGAAGCGAGTCCAAGTCTTCGTTGGAACGCTGGCCTGAATCGACACGGCGGCGTGAAGATCCGTTGGGGGCATGCGGGTCCGCTACTTCATGGGTGACGGATCGTGAGCCCGGTGAGGAACCCTGTCCCTTTCGGTTGAGGTGAGTGGAGCCATAAGGCGGGATCTTCTCGGAAGCACGCGAGGCACCGGATGACTGCAGAACACGCTCGGAGGTCGGGGGCGAAATCAATGCCGAGATGGCGTAGAAAACCGCCACCAGAACCAACGAGATCATGATCAGCTGCGCAGTCACAATCACTCCATCAGGAGCAGCGACCAAAACACCAGCCAACACCACCGCCAGCAAGATGATTGCAAAGGGATGCCGGCTCTTCGGGAACAACTGAGTCGAGGCTGCAAGCAACAACGATAAACTGCCCACTGCCAACCACATCAAGGTCCGTGACACGGTCAACGCTGAGAACGCATGCGGGTCGCTGGAGTAGAAAAGGTATTGGTTGCTAGGAACGGTGAACGCGGCATTGGCCGTCGATTCTTTGAGTGAACTGAGCAGCGAAGTGTTGTCTTGGAAGGGGAACGTGACCCATTCCAGCAACTCGGTGTCATCGACGATTGGCTGCCGAGACAATCGCAACTGCTCGCGTTCCCAACGCATCAAGCGACCACAGGACGACGAAGCCCAGAACAGGTGGGAGTCGGTGGGAACCGACAATTGCCAATCGATTTGGGCCGATCCAATCGGCAGCTGCATCAGCGGTTCAATGCCGGTCCACCACGGACTGGCTTCCGTTTCGGTCCACAGGCGAATGTCCAGGAGGTGTCGAGAGGGCGCGTCGGGATCGCTCGTCTGCGTGGGGCCCACCCCTGCGATCGCCGGCATGTCGATTCGCAATTCGCTGCGACCTCGCGAGGTTGGGATGAGGTTCCCATTCAATCGAGTTTCAATGCGAATGGTTTTGAGTTGTTCCGACAAACCTATCGAAATTTGTCGCCCGCCTTCGACAACCGCGATCAATTGTTCATGGCGTGTGCGTTGACCGACCAAGCTTCGAAGCACCGCTCGAGTGACGCGAACAGGGGATTCTTCGAGTGATTCCTGTTGGAATCGCAATGAGAATGGAGCGTCCGGAATCGAAGTCAGCGACCATTCATTGGTGAGGATTGGGGCGGCACCGTTTTCAGATGACGCCAACTTTCGAGTGCCGGAAAGCAACCGTTCATCGCCGACGGTGGCCATCCAAATCTGCCCCACACCGTCAACGACCGAATTGGGAAGGTTCAGACGATAGTCCTTTTCCAGTGTGACTTGGTCAGCGATCGGGGTTGGAATGGCGACGAGGATTTGGTCCACGATGGGCGGCGGATCCGTGTTCGATGGATGGTCCGTGGCACCGCCCGGGGCATCGTCCTGCGAGTTCGCAGGCACACCCTCACCATCGGAAGCATCGCTTGGCGAGTTCTCGCCATTGGCCAGCGTCGGTTGGTCCTTGGTTTCGGCTGAGCCATTGGCAATCGTGCTGGAATCCCCCATGTCGTCAACGACCTCGCTCGGGTCGATGCCGTTGACGGCGTCGGACTCAGGGCGGATCAGCGTTTGGGAATCCTTGGGCGCATGCAGAAGGTCCCGCAACAAGGATCGCGAAACCAGTTCAATCTCATGGGTTCCGACCGACAGACGAGGCGTGACGATTTCGTATTGGATCCAGCCATCGGAAAGGGAGTCCGATTCCGATTCCCGAACCATCGCTGGCACGCCATCGACGACCGAGGTCCACTGGACGTTTTGCTCGTCGGGCGTCGGGATTTCAAACGGCAAGATGCCTTCTAAATCGATGGTGCTGGTGAGCGTCCAACGGGTTTGGCTAATCCACTGGTTTCCTTGCGTGCCCATCGAGGTGCTGCCAGCGAGGTTCAGACGCAATGGGCGTTCCGTGAAATTGCCGGTCACACTCCATGGTCCGTCCACCGACAGCAGCCGAAAACGGCTGGAGGAATCATTGTTGATGCGTTGGAGGTTCTCGCTTTGAGAGAGATCCACGGACCATTGCAGACGTTTCGCATCGGTGACGTGAAGCGAGGCTTCCGTGACGGCACTGGACGATTCGTTCGTTTGCAGTTTGGGGAGTGTCAGCGTGAGAGGATCGGAGACCATCTCCTCGGTGACGATGCGTTCGCAAGTGATCACGTATTGGCGAGGCCATTTGCCATCGGACGCATCGGCTTGCCACTGCACCAAACCTTCGGAGATGGAAACATCGAGTTCCGTCTCTGCGTCATCGGCCGTCAGGTGCGTCAAACGCCATCCCGACAAATCCAACTGCATGTCTTGCGGGTCGATCCCAGCACCACTGGATTGCACCGTCATCACGGATCGAGCCAGGCGGTTGGCCATGCTTAGGTCGATCGCAATTTTCAGACGTTGTTGTCGCTGCTTTCCTGACAACCAAACGGGCAGCTGAAACGCGTCGCGTAGAAACCGAAACGTTTGAGCACGTTCGCCGACATTGACTGTGGCGGCATCCGATGCGATCGCTTCCACACCCAACCGCGGACGCCACCGAAGTCGGTGGTCTTCCGCGGTGATCACGGTCACGGTTCCGCGATGACCGATTGCATCGGGGACTCGGGGCAACTGCATGATCCAAGGGGTGGTCGCGGAAGCTTCGGGAACCGGCAAACGCAGTTGCAAGCGAACCTCGACCAGCGACGTCGACGTCATCGCGTCGGCGCGATCGGTCGAAAAACGAACGCGACGTGTGGGCGCAGAACTGGATTCTGGCGGTGGATTGGTCTTGGGTTGATTCTGCGAGGTTGCACTGTTCGGTGGATCGTCCCCCAACAAGGTCATCGTCCAGCCCGAATCGGAGACATCCATGGCGGTGCCCGTTTCAAATGCCGTGTCGCTGACTTCGTCGCCACCATTGGTCTCAGGCGACAGTGCGTTGTCTCGGCTGTCGTCGTTGATGGCCACTTCAGGACTGCCGAGCAGGACCGCTCGTTCGGGCAACTCAATTTCAAAGTCGTCCAGCTGCCCTCGCAAGTTGCGAACGATCATCTGAACTTGCATGGTGGGAGGGTCGGCTGGGGATTCCCAACGCAAGGTCGCGTTGGATTCGGTTTCCAACAGGCGAGCGGCCTGAGTGGCCGAAGGCAGCCATTGCCACTTGAACGCGAATTCACCGCCTTGGCTGTCGATTTCAAAACGCGAACGTCGTTTCGACTCATCCTCGGAGTCCGATTCTCGGCGGGCCAATTGACGCAAGACTTCACGTCCATTGCCGACGATCTCAGCGGTGATCAGAGGAGGCGAATTCCGGTTGGCTTCCCATTGGTGAGGGTCGACAGAGATTTCGACCCGCGTTGGGACGGTCGGCAGTGACAGGGGCAGGAAGCTGGTCAGCGGTCCCAGACGGCGCACTCGCGTGGACATCTTCAATTTGCAAATGCAGTCGATGGGGTTGTTGGGCGAGGCGGCTTCGGCAGGCAGGACAAGTTCATAGCTCAACCCAGCATTGGCTCGTGAAGAGTTTCCTAGGGCGGCGTTGCCGTTGCCGTTGGCGGACGATGCCGCGTCCAGCAGCTCATCGCGTGCGGCGGCTTTGCTTTGGGCAACACGAACGAATGCACGCGCCAGTTCCCGCTCCGGTCCGGCATCCGAGGATGCCTCGTCTGACTCGGCGTCCCGATTCGAGTCGCTCTCGCGGGATCCATTGTTGAGACCGACGTCATCGTCATGGGGGACCATCTGAACCACCGCAGGTTCCAATAAATGGAAGCCGTTGAGGCCCAGGTCCAGGACAATGGGAGTCAACGTGCCCTCTCGAGTGCTTCGAGGGTCGATGACGAAGTGGCAGTCCAATTCGAATTCAGCACGCTGATCATGGGCCGAACCGACCAAGTTGATGCGTTGCAACGTGGCGCGGCGGTCTTGAACCTGAATGCCCTGTTCCAATCGACGCAAGCGATCGATTTCCTCGAATGACATTCGAGGCATGACCACAGGCGTTCCCGATTCGTCCAGAAACAAAAACGCATCGGGAGTGATACCGCCGGATTCGCCACGGATGATTTCCGGGAGGGGCGTGGTACCAGGAGGCTGCGCTGTGAGGTTGGCGGCAAAACCAATTGCGAAGAGCAGGCACGCTACCAGCCTGCCGCAGCCTGCCGGTCCGGGGAAGATCGTCGCGATGTTGGGCAGAAAGCGGACGGAGCGATCGCTCGCATCCCGGCGGCATCGGGATGCCGGCGCATGAATTTGGCCCGAGTACCGATCCATCGGTATCAGGAAGTGGAGAGTCGAGAAAGACGTTGGTCCGGTCAACGGGGCACCGTCACAGAAGAGTGGCGCGGCGATCAATCAGAAGAGGCTTCCCAGTTTACGCAAATCACGTGACCGGTAACAGCTTTTCCTGCCGAACCGGGCAACATCCAGTCATCTCAAAACCCCTTTCACCGCTACGATCTGACCAGACCGACCATTCTGACGCGGAAAAGAGCGGCGAGTCCCCCCCCGAAAAGCGATGCAGGTCGGTTTCAGAGATTTATCCCGCGTGGCGTCGTCGCCACAGGAACCGGAGGTAATCGAGCATCATCCACTGGACGATCAGCAGAGCTACGGGCCCGCCGAACAGGAAAAATTGGCTGACCTTTTCGTTTTCGAACCATTTCACTCCCGCCGCACCCAACGCCGACAAAGAGGCCATCACGAAGGCACCGTTGATCAGCAGCAAGCCGCAGGACAACACCACTGAACTGAGAGATGTCAGGCAACCACCCGCGAAATCGGCCAATGGCATCGAGGTCGCACCAATCCGCTCGGTTTCCTCGGGGGGCGAATCGGTCCGGTCGATCCCCATTCGCGAACCACGCTGCCCCTCAGGAACCTTCATCAAATCTTCTATGTTGCGAGATGCTGTGGAAAACACCAAACGGTAGACTGGGACGGTTTGGCGGTCACTGAATGAAAAGCGAGACATCGAGCATGCGTCCCAAATTAGCATGGCCGTTATCTGTGGATGAAACAACCTGCCAGTGATGTCACGTTTGCCTTTGTCGAATCGAATGACGGTATGAGCCCGGACGCCCGCCCAAGACCTTCACCGATCTGCTTTTCCCAACCACGATGGCGGTCGTTCGGTCCTGCCATCGTCGGGATGGTTCTGATTCTGATTTTGGTCATCGCCGGGGCATCCTCCTGGTTGGTCGGGGGGGGCAGTCTGGCCATCATCGGATTGTCGCTGGTGTTTCGCCATTGGCACGACACGCAACGGGACGACGCGGTTTCCGCTTACGTTCGCGAGAGCACCGAAGACATTCAAAAGTGGCAAGAACGGCTTCGTTGCCTGCACGCGGAAACCAAACAAAACGCCTCCGCGTTGTTGCAGCTCAGCGACGGGGTGATCGTGTTGGCAAAGGATTTCTCTGTCCTCCTGATCAACCCCTCCGCGGTTCGATTGTTGGGGCTGAAAAAGCGTGACGCGTTGCTCGGTCGTTGCTTCACCGAGTTGGTGCGGGTGCCTCAGTTGTTGGCGTCGATTCGTTCGGCGGTCAAAGAGCAGCAACCGCAGGAGTTCGCGGTGGAAGTGCACGACCAGGGTGTCATTCGTCCTTTGCGGGTGCGGGTGGATCTGATTGACACCGGCGAAGAGTCGAATTTGCAATTGTCGCTGCGTGATGAAACGGAATCTCGCCGCGTGGAGGACATGCGTCGGGAATTCATCGCCAACGTGTCGCATGAACTGAAAACACCCTTGGCCGCGATCAAGGGATACGCTGAAACGGTCGAGTTGGCGGTCCAAGACGATCCCGATGCGGCTCTGCACTTCATGCAGCAGATCACCGCGCAGTGCTTGCGGCTGGAACGATTGGTGCACGAAATGATGCAGTTGGCCAGGGCTCAGGCCGGGCCGGCAAACCTGCACCTGTCCAGCGTTTCACTGGCGGAAATTGTCGGTGACGCGATTCGGACTTACGAACCCGTTGCGGTCGCCAATGGATTGGATTTGATTCCGGAAATCCCACCCGGCAAGGCCAAGATCATTGCCGATCGAGAAGCGACGCTGACAATCGCCAACAACTTGATCGGCAACGCCATTCGTTACACCCCCACGGGAGGAGAGGTGCGGGTTTCGATCGAAGAACAGCCCGAGCATTGGGCGTTGATTGTGAAAGACACCGGGGTGGGGATTCCATCGGCCGAGCAAAACCGAATCTTTGAACGCTTCTATCGCGGCAGTCGAAACGAAGAATCCAGCACCAGTGGCACCGGGTTGGGACTGGCGATCGTCAAGCATCTGACCCAGGCTCAGGATGGCAATGTTTCGGTCGCCAGCACACCCGGCGAAGGCTCTCGTTTTTGTGTTTGCTTGCCTGCCGTGCAATCTTCGACGGAACTGAACCGGGTTTAGCAGAGCAGGGTTTCGTCGGACGGCGGTTGGCGTGATACGATGGGCGGGTTCTCGCTCATCTCCGTTTTCTGACCTCACCATGCTCCCACGAAACTTGACGCTGCTTTGTTCCGTGCTGGTCATCTCGTTCGCGTGTTATGTGATCCACCAGCGAACCAGAACCGCGATGATGGTGGGCGAAGCGTTGGAGATGATCGATCGATTCTACGTCGAGCCGGTCGACCGACGGACTCTGCTGACGTCCGCGATGGCGGGCATGACATCGACGCTGGATCAGCACAGCGAATACATTCCCCCGGTCAGCTACCAAGCGTTCCAGGACACGATTCACCAGGAATTTGCCGGCATTGGGATCTATGTCGATCAGCCGGTTGAAAACGAACCGGTCCGGGTGATCACCCCGCTGGTGGGCTCGCCTGCTCTTCACGCTGGGCTGATGCCGGGAGACGCCATCCTCGAAGTGGACCATGAATACGTCGGGGATTTGGACATCCGGTCCGTCAGTGAACGCTTGCGAGGCCCCATCGCAACCACCGTCGAATTGTTGGTCCAGCGTGGCGATGAAAAAGTCAAGTTGAGCGTGATGAGGGACACCATTCAGTTGGAATCGGTCATCGGGGATCACCGCGATGAAAACAACGACTGGGTGTTTCGTTTGAGGCAGCAACCAGACATCGTGTACGTGCGAATGACCAGCTTTGGTGACAAAACGGTCAGCGAACTCCGAAATGTGCTGAGCCGTTTGATGCCGAAATCAGATGTGTCGGGGGTGGTGCTGGACCTGCGCGGCAACGGCGGCGGGCTGCTCCATGCCGCGGTGGAAGTTTGCGATATGTTTTTGAGCTCCGGGAAAATTGTCAGCACCAAGACTCGCGGCGGTGTGGTCGAGGACGAGGTGTCAGCGACCGCCGGGACTTTGGTCCCACCTCGGATGCCGGTCGCGATCTTGATCGATGAGCATTCCGCCAGCGCCAGCGAAATTGTTGCGGCCGCGCTGCAGGACCATGGCCGAGCGACGATCGTCGGCACGCGAAGCTATGGCAAAGGAACCGTTCAGAATATCTTGCCCTTGGAATATGGACGCAGTGCTCTGCGACTGACCGTGGCCAAGTACTATCGGCCCAGCGACAAAAACATCCACCGTGGAATCGACGACACGGAAGAAGACGTGTGGGGAGTGAGCCCTGATCCTGGCATGAATGTGAAGGTCTCCGAAGAGGACCTCAGGCAATTGGCTCGCTTCTGGGAAGAGGCCTCGTACCCTTCTCTTAAAAATCGAGATTTGGCGGACGCTCAGTTGAAGTTGGTCGATCCTGATCGGGAGGTTGAGCCGGCTGCGGACGAGGGGGCCTCGGAACCGCAGAAGGAATCGTCCGAGCCGGAGCAGCCTTCGGCAGAGAACGAAACGACCTCCGAGAACGACGATTCGGAAGTTGAGCAACCACGTGCCAAATCGGCTTGGGATTTGGACGCGCCCTTGCGAACGGCCGTGAAGGCCATTCAATCGGAAAATGGAGCGGTGTCGAGGGCCACTGCAGCGTGACCAGGCTGGGGGCACATTGTCGCACTTCGCCAATGATTCGCCGCGATTTGCCGCGAAAAACGCTTGGCATTCGAGCGTGAAATTCATCTCTTTGGTTTGGCGGTTGTGATTCTGGATTCCGCATTGGTAAGCTAGATGCTGGGCTGAAACGGCGATGACGCTGTGATGTTGCCACCGCCAGGCCCTCCAAAATCACTTCCATTCAAGATGAGTTCCCCGATGAAATCGATCGTTTACGTTGTTGCCGCCTTGGCCGCCGTTGGAATCATGGTCGCCATTTCTGCCACGCCTGATCAGGCACCTGAAGTTGAAACAGCCACCGCCGCTGCCGTCGTCGCAACGCCGGAAGTCATGGCCGAAGCTGGCACGATGACTTTGGAAGTGCCTGAAATGCACTGCCAATTCGCTTGCTTCCCTCGTGTTCAGGAAACCCTGGAAAAGAACGAAGCGGTCAGCGAAGTCGCTTTGGTCGATCAGCCGGATCCGAACACTTTGACAGTCAAGAAAGTCGTCGTGAAGTATGACGCTGGGTTCGATGTCACCTCGGCTTTGGCCGCTTTGCAAAAAGAAGGTTTCAGCTCCGCCCAAAAGGTTCAGTAATCGGCTTTGCCCGCGAGGTTGGCTCGATGGAAGGTCGTTCACCTGCAAAGCAAGCCACCTCCAACCTGAACACAGGTCGAGATCTGCAGTCTCGGTCCAAGGGGCACTCGTCTCATGGAATTCTGCTGATCGGCCACGGGACTCGCGATCAACGCGGGACCGATGAATTCTTTGAGCTAGGCGAGAGATTGGCTTCGCGTCTGGCTGGACGAGCGATGGTTCAGCCTTGTCTGTTGGAGTTTCAATCGCCAACGATCGACGAAGGTTGGCGACGCTTGCTGGACGCCGGAGCGGAACGGGTCACGGTTTCGCCGCTGCTGTTGTTCGCCGCGGGGCATGCGAAGTCCGATATCCCCGATGCGGTGGAAAGCGTCGCTCGCCAGACGCAAACGCTCAACCGGATCGCTGGCTACAGCCGCCCGATTTCGCGACAACCTCACATGATCGATCTGGTTCGCGAGCGATTGATCGAATCGCTGGAATCAGCGGGGAAAGCCGGTGTTGGAACGTCTCCATCAACCGCGGTGGTGATGGTGGGCCGCGGCAGTTTGGATCCCTGTGCTTCTTCGGACATGCGATTGCTGACCGAAGTCACGCTCCGTGGACGCAAGCAAGAGGGGGCTCATTCGGGAACCGCTTCGCAGTCGATCGCGGATCGCTATGAGATCAACGCGGGTGGTTGGGGCACCACGTTTTATGCAATGGCTCAACCGCGATTGCCTGACACGCTGGAGCAATTGGCGGCAAGCGGTCGGTTCGGGCGAATCGTGGTTCAGCCACACTTGCTGTTTTCGGGGCGTCTGTATGACGCGATCGTTCGTCAGACAAACGAGGTCGCGGCGAAGTTCAGTGAGATCGATTTCGTTGTCTCACGGTACTTGGGGCCAGATGCCAAGGTGGCCGCGGCAATCGCCGATCGAATCGATTCCCTGCAATCCGAAAAGGCCGGCGAGTAGGTCCCCATTCCATTGGGGCAATCTGGTTTGGGGAGGTTGCCAATGTCAGTGGCAACCCAGGTGGTCGGACGTTGCTCAGTCAGGGAGCCTGCGGCGGAAGTTGGGGCGTTTCGCCTTGGGTAATTCTGCTTGATGTTCTTCCTGGTGCCGACGTCGTTCGACCGGAGAGGCGTAGTAGGTCAGGTAGGTGTCATTGTCATCCACACATCGCCATTCCAGGCACTTGCCCGGCGCGTCGACCTTTTTCTCGCAAGCGGGCAGGATGTCCTGGTAGATCACCCGATACAGTTGGCGATCCGATAGATGGTCGGTGTAGGTGAGTTTGATGTTTTGAGAATGCAGTTGCTGGATCGTTCGCTGCAGTTCCACCGACAACGCTGCATCATCCAGCGATTCAGGGGCGGGGATTTGCAGCGGTGGATCGAACCACTGGGCAATCGCGAGGGCAGGAGCTCGTTCCCAGGCCAGGATCGACGCCAGGTATTCGTTTTCCTTCTGAAGCGGCATGCTTCGCGTGGTCGGATCGTCGATGGAATCATCACGATATGGTTCCAGCTCGTCTCGCAGTCGAGCGTTGGTGAGAATCAAATCCACCTCGTCGATCATCGGCTGACTCGTTTCGCTCATGTTCTGATTACCCTTCGTCCTCTAGCAAAATCGCGTGACCGGGGCCCGTGCCCCGCACTCCGTTTGATTGGCGTCGATGCAACTCGCGGCGACACTCCCAAGCTATCCAGGCCAGCTCATGACTCAATCTGGAATTGAGTCAAAACAGCGAAGTCGAGAGATTTTTGCCCAAACGTGTGTGTCTTGATCGCTACGAACGTCACGATTTACCACGTTTCACGCCATTCGAGGCTTGCCGCTTCAACCTGCGAGCGCACCAAAAGTGCACGGTGGCATCTTGGGCATGGATGGCTCCGGAGGAGTCAGCGTCCGTAGCTCGGGGTGGAAGCCCCGGGACCAGCATGCCAGCAACACGACGGTGTCGCCCCGGATGGGGCCGTCCTGCTTCGCTCGGAGCGGAAACCCCGAGAGACCTCGAGCTCACAACCCGACGCGTGAGCGAGGGACCCACAGGCTCGTTGCATTGGCATGCGATCCCTCGCTCACGCTTTTTGGAGTTGCGCTTTTTGCGGGAATGGCCAACGGCCTCATTCAACATAGCCAGGGGCATCGCCCCTGGAGCAGAAGAACACGCACCCATTTTGGCCAACGGCCAAATTCAATTCAAAACGTGTGGGTTGATGTTGGCCGTTGGCCAACCAATTGTCCTTCGTTCTCGATCCCTGGGGCGATGCCCCTGGCTGCGATGACGAAGGCCGTTGGCCAACAAAACTCCAAAACTCACGCTTCGGGTTAGGATTCAATCAACAAGCCGTCACGCTTCGGGTTGTGATGGGTGGTCTTGGCCGACTCTGACGTGCAAAAGTGCCTTTTTATACCCCACAACTTCTGGGAGCCGTTTGCGTTGTAAATACAGGCGTTTCGAAGCCAAACATCCCTTGCCCAAGAACCATTCAGCAGGTACGCAGGTGTCATCGGGTATGTGAGCCGTTGGCGTTAGCCACGGTTTTCACGCACAACCGGGGCTAACGCCCAAACGGCTCACATGATTGTGCTTGATCATTCCTGCCGACCTGCTTCGTGTTCGATCAGCGGAGATTAGTGTTCCCTTGGCCGCTCTGGCGGAACACTAATCCACTCTGATCGGACACTAATCTTTGGTGTTTCGAGTTGTGGGGTATAAAAAGGCAAGAGTGCCCATCCTCCATACGTTGAAACGTCTTTGAGGACTGAGTCGACAAGCCGTCACCATTTGGCGCTCTGATTCCGAATGATGGAGGCCGCTCGCACGTTGCGTGACAAACTGCTTCTCACCGTGTTGTATGCAACCGGTTTGCGAGTCGCTGAGGTCGCCCGTT